>JAGGWH010000173.1 GCA_021157585.1 Bacteroidales bacterium
CAAAGAAAGCAGTTTTACTTTCATCAGGTGATACACGTTCAAAAGTGGAGCTGCTAAATCCTTGCAGATTACTTATTAAAAAAGGATTGAAGATATACGCTACTCAGGGAACTCATGATTTCTTAAAGAAAAACAGTATTCAGTCGGAAGTTTTACATTGGCCTGATGATAAACGTCAACCCAACTCTCTAGACTTTTTAAAAGAACGCAAAATTGATTTTGTGGTGAATATTCCTAAAAACTTATCGAGCGATGAATTGAATAATGATTATACTATCCGAAGAACAGCAATCGACTTGAATATTCCTCTAATCACCAATGCGCGGTTAGCCAATGCTTTTATCACCGCTTTCTGCTCTTTAGAACTTGAAGAAATAAGTATTCAGTCGATGGGATCATATTTTGCTTAGTATAGTGTTGGAGCATTCGGAGTGCGACTTTAAGTCGCGCCCCGAATAGCAAAAGAAAAATGGAAAAGTCCTCACCGAAAGTAATCTGCTAAAATCCTTCATCTCGACGAAACAAAGTGAAGGAGAGAACCCTCTTTAGTAAAAAAGGCTTATCTGGTTTTTTAAAGGGATATCTCTCTTCGCCCGATATGACAGGATTAAACAATGGAATAGAAATGAATTACCATTAACAAAGAGCATAAAATTTAATGAGCCATTTGGAATCCCATATTGGCTCTTTTTTTTACATTTGCAAAGCAAAAAATATTGGTAATGATAAAAGACTTTAAAGGCACTGCATACAAACTAAAAAGTTTTAAAACAGGAAATGAGTTTAGTGATAAAGGATGGACATTAGACGCACCACACGAAACTGAACCAACACTTATTCGTGCTATCTACGAAAAGAAACAATTGGAATTGGGAGATGAATCCCAAGGATTCTACAAATTTTCCGACTGGCTCCCTATTCATAAAACACTGGAAGGTTCTGCCCCTCCTATTACTTTCAAAAGTGAAGGACTAGCTAAAGCTCTTGACTTGACTAATTTATATATCACGTTTAGTGGGTATTGGCCAGAAAAAGGAGCTTATATGAAAACCTGCTCTTTTAAAGAAACTGAGGCTTATGCGGTACTTGGTAGAATGCCCGAAAATTTTGATAAAATTTTGGTTGTTGCTTCCGCTGGAAATACAGCGCGTTCTTTTGCCAAAGTTTGTTCTGAAAATAATATCCCTTTACTATTATTTGTTCCAGAAGAAAATTTAGATGCCCTTTGGTTTGATGCACCCATCAGAGATAATGTTAAACTAGTTAGTTCAGCAAAAGGAAGCGATTATTTTGATGCCATTCATTTATCAAATATTGCATGCGAAATGGATGAATATATTCCTGAAGGTGGCGCTAAAAATATTGCCCGCAGAGATGGTATGGGAACCACAATACTTTCCGCGGCAACAACAATTGGACAAATTCCAGATTATTATTTTCAAGGTGTAGGAAGTGCAACAGGAGCTATTTCAGCCTGGGAAGCAAATCTTCGATTATTGGAAGATGGGCGGTTTGGCAATACAAAAATGAAATTGCTTGTTTCTCAGAATTTGCCTTTTCAGCCGCTTTACGATGCTTGGAAAAAAGATTCCAGAGCTCTGCTCCCGATGGATGATAACCTTGCTCGTGAACAAGTAGAAACCATTCTAGCTAAAGTGTTGAGTAACCGCAAGCCCAATTATTCTATTTATGGCGGTCTTTATGATGCACTAAGAGATAGCGATGGAGACGTTCTAATAGCAAATAATGAAGATGCATTGGCTGCTTCTAAACTTTTTGAAGAAACTGAAGGCATTGATATTCATATTGCCGCAGCCGTTGCTGTAGCCAGCCTTAAGGATGCTGTTGAATCTAAAAAGGTAGACAAAGACGCAATAATCATGTTAAATATAACTGGTGGTGGCGAAACTAGATTTGCTTCAGAAATAAAACATAGACACTACCTAAAACCTATCCTTACTTTTGATTTTAATCCTAATCCGGAAGAAGTAAAAGCAAAACTAAAAGGCTTGTTTTAAAAATCGAGAGCTTTGCAAAACTCTCAAATCCTTAAAACTGATAAAAAAAAAGCGTTATTGAAATTTCAATAACGCTTTTTCTTTTTAAGAAATTACAACTAGCCTCTATCAATAATTCTAAGCTTATCTTTCAAACTTAAAATATCTGCTTTAGCTCGTTTAATTTTCTTTTCAAACTCCATTTTCAAAACGTCGGCATTTTTGCTATTTGCAAAGAAACCTAAGTTATTTTCCCATAACAAAACATCTTCTTTAAGCTTATCCATATTTTTCTGAATACCATAGCGTTCACGATTAAGTTGATAACTGTCATCTTTCTCTTTCATGCTATGAATCTTCTCTTTGAATCCTGAATGTTTAAAATCAATTCTGGAAATATTAAACTTATCCAATTGCATATCAATAGCCTCACGATAAGCTTTATTTAACTTATCCATTTCTTTTCTGGGTACATTGCCTATTTCATGCCATCTTTTTTGGAAAGATTTTATCATCTCCAAATTTTCAGTTTTATCCTCTCCAAACTTGGCAGATTTAATTTCTTCAATCAAAGCACTTTTAAGTTTAGAATTTTTACCTTCGGCCTCAACAAGTCCTTTATAATAATTCGACTTTGCTTCAAAAAAAGTATCGCAAGCTTTACGAAAGCGTTTCCATACGGCATCAGAATATTTTCGGGGAACCGGACCAATAGATTTCCAGTTTTTTTGCATTTTGATTAATGCTTCTGTTGTCCTTTTCCAGTTAGTATCATTTTGCAAAGCTTCAGCCTGAACACAAATAGCCAATTTCTGTTGATAATTATGTGTCTGCTCTTCTTTAATTTCTCCAAAAAACTGCTTCTTAGCAACAAAGAAAGAATTCAGATATCCTTTAAAACGCTGCCAAACCTCTTCATTAACTTTTCTGGGAGTCGGGCCTATGGTTTTCCAAACTTTAAACAAATCGTTTAATATCTCTGTATTCTTATTCCATTCTTTTATTGAAGAGCACTCCTTATAACTAATAGCTTCAGCTTTCTCGCATAGAGCTAATTTAGATTGATAATTATCTTCCAGTTTATCTTGTAATTGTTTATAATATTCTCTGCGAAGCAGATTAATTTTATCGGTAGTAGCTTTAAAACGATCCCACAATTCTTCTTTCATATTAGAAGGAACAGGACCTATCACTTTCCATTCTTCGTGATATTTTTGAAGTAGTTTAAAAGATTTAGTAACTGATTTTTCGAGCAAAAGTTCTTCTGCTTTTTCGCATAAAGCCACTTTTAGTTTTACATTCTTTTTCAGATCTAAATCACGTAATTCATTACTAATCTTCACCTTGTCAAAAAATTTCTCGACAAGAAAATGGTAATTACGCCACAATTCTCCCATTTCATTTTTGGGAATCATTCCTATTTCTCTCCAACGATCTTGAATTTCTTTAAATTGGTCGTAAGTAGATTTTAGGGTCTCATCAGAACTAACAAGAGTACGTAATTCTTCGAGTAATTCTTTCTTTTTAGCAAGATTATCACTTTGTTCTCGTTCTTGTTGCGCACGAAATTTAGCCCGTCTGGCACGATATATTCCAAGCACTTTATTATACCTAATATGCTCTTCTGTTTCCTGAGAGACATATTCGGCTTCATGACCGCCATTTTTAATAAATTTCTCCAAAGCCAATTTCTCAACTTCAGATAATTTAGCATCAATAAGACGTCTTAAAATAACAACTTTAGAACGAATTTTTTTAAGGCTCTCATCTTCAAACAAAAGCTCAAAGGCCGCTAAAATATCGGTAAGTGTAGCATCTTTATATTGCTCTTCAAACGCTTCATCGCTTAATTCGGCGTCCTCTTCTTCAGTTTCTGCTTCAACCTCTATATCATCATCTTCTTGTTCTTCTTCGGAGTTTTCTTCACTTACATTTAGTGATTCATCAGCTCCTAAGTCATATGATTCTTCAGTATCGACATTAGTTATTTCTACTTTATTTTTTTCGCCTTGTTCTTCGGTAGTTTCTTCCGAAATATTAGCGTTGGGAGATTCTGTTTCCGTATGGTTTTCAACTGCATTTTCAGCAGCTTCAGCATTCTCCTCTTGATTAGGCTTATTCACCTCTTCAAGATTCTGATTGGATTGTTCCTTATTTTCCATGAAATAATTTATATGTGTTTCTTTAGGTGGACAAATGTATAAAAATCTTAGTTGCTAATAGACTAAAAAGTTGCTTTTTTCCTAAGCTTATTTTATATATTCGGCTTAAATAATCTGTTCAAAATCAAAGGTATCAATATCTATAGCATCAGGAAAATCTAAACTTCCGGAAACAGTATCTATATCTTTTAACCCATTTCCAGTCAAAAGCACCACCACATTCTCATTTCTCACTATTTTGCTTTCGTGCTTAAATTTACATATTCCGGCATAAGCAGCTGCGGCAGCCGGTTCAACAAACAAACCAAATTGACTAGCTAAATGGCCTGATGCCTTTATTATTTCTATGTCTGAAACTTTCACACCTTTTCCACCATAGCGTAAGAGAAAATCTTTAGTCATATAAAAATTTCTGGGAATATCAACAGATATAGAATCGGCAACAGTTGAAGCAACTTCAAAATTAAGATTATCACTATCCAAATTATTTATCAAATTAGAACTTCCTTCTGCCTGAACCGCAATAATTTCAGGAATTTTCTTTATTAAATCAAGCCTTAAAAGATCTTCAAAACCTTTATAAAGGCCTGATATAATCACACCATCGCCTACAGGAACGAAAATTTTATCGGGCATTTCATTCATTTGCTCAAACAACTCAAAAGCAACTGTTTTTTTTCCTTCAATAGTCATTGGGTTAAAAGCAGTATTCCTGTTATAAAGACCATATTTTTCCGTTATTTTTAGACTTAAGTCATAAGCATCATCATAATTCCCTTTTACCGGAATAAGTTTTGCTCCATACATTAACACCTGAGTAAGCTTAGCTTTAGGGGCATTTTCGGGAACAAAAATAATGGCTTTCTGATTTTGCGAAGCGCAAATACCGGCAAGTGAAGAACCTGCATTTCCGGTTGAGGCGGCAACAATAGTGTGTATTCCATTTTCTTTTGCAAATGCAGAAACTAAAGCAGAAGCTCTATCTTTAAAAGAAAAAGTAGGGTTTGATGACTCCACCTTTAGGTGTAGCGAAAAAGAGCCCCTATCCTCCAATCTCTGTTCAGAAGTATAGAGAGGTGTTTTTCCTACTAAAAGAGGTGGTAAAGACGATAGGCTTTCAATTGGAAGTAAATCAAGATAATCCGATTTTACTAAATAATCGGCTTGCAATACCAACTTCTTTTTTATCTCGGAATAAGGATAAACAACTTTTAAAACTCCTTTTAATGCCTGACCTTCTTTATTTTCTAAGGCACACTCTTTACAAATATAGTGAACCCCTTTATCGGTGAAGCTTGCACCACAATTTATGCATATATAAGTATTCTCTTTTGACATGCAACGAAGATATTAATTTTTATTAATTCTTACATTGATTTATTGGCTGTTATAATAATTACAATATACTGAAACTTAGGACGAACAATATTTTACTCAATATCAATATGAAAACCATAAGAAAATCGCCGCCTATTTTAGCGCATAGAAGAAGGAATTAATATATTTTTTTATGGTTATTTAGAATAAATCCCTAATTTAGAGGATTGAAAAAATATTGTCTAATACTTTTGAGTAGTAAGGCATAACTGTTTAACCACAAAGCAATGAATTTGAACTCAAAATCTCCTTTTTTAATTGTATCTTTAGCTATGCTTATAAATATTAGAGCATTTGATTTCAAATATCTTGTTTTCAAATTATCAACATAAAATATTAATTATGCTTACAATGAAAATTATTTTTTGGGTCTTTTTGTTTATTATTTTCTACACCTATATCGGATATGGAATTTTATTATACTTATTAGTTTGTATCAAACGGATTCTCAAAAAATCAAAATCATCAAATATTGAGGAGAATTACGAACCGGAAGTTACATTATTTGTGGCGGCCTATAACGAAAAAGATTATGCAGAAGAAAAAGTAGCGAACTCATTTTCTTTAGAATATCCAAAAGAAAAAGTAAAGCAAGTATGGGTTACAGATGGATCTGATGATGGCACTCCCGATATACTAAAAAAATATGCCGACCAAGGTGTTGAAGTATATCACGAAGATGCTCGAGGTGGAAAAATTGGAGCTATGAATAGGGGAATGTCATTCGTTAAAACACCTATCGTTATTTTTTCAGATGGAAATACATCATTAGGTAAAGAGTCAATCCGAAGAATTGTAAATTTATTTGCAGATCCAAAAGTAGGCTGTGTTTCTGGCGAAAAAAGAATACACCAAAAAGATAAAGATGCAGCTGCCGGTACCGAAGGAATATACTGGAAATACGAATCAACTTTGAAAAAATGGGATGCAGAATTGTATTCCGTTGTAGGAGCAGCCGGAGAACTATTCGCTATCCGTACTGAATTGTTCCAACATGTTGAAAAAGATACTCTTCTTGACGATATGATAATTTCTTTACGTGTCGCTATGAAAGGCTATACAATACAATACGATCCTGAAGCATATGCTATTGAGACTGCCTCAGCAAACGTAAAAGAAGAGTTAAAACGAAAAGTGAGAATTTCGGCAGGCGGTTTCCAATCTATCGGTCGCTTATTACCAATATTTAATATTTTTAAGTATGGATGGCTTTCATTTCAGTTTGTTTCTCATCGCGTTTTGCGGTGGACTTTAGCACCACTTGGTTTACTAATTATACTTATACTAAATGCATTTATTACCGCTAACGAAGGCTTTTTTAATTTCAATAGTATTTTCACTTTCTTTTTCTGGGGACAGATCTTATTCTATACTTCGGCCTTATTAGGCTGGTTTCTCGAAAACAAACAAATAAAAGTTAAAGTTCTTTTTGTTCCATATTATTTCTTTATAATGAACTTGTCTGTTTTTCTAGGACTTAACAGGTATCTAAAAGGTAATCAGTCTGTTAAATGGGAAAGAGCTAAAAGAGGGAGCTAAAATGAGCGATATAAAGCAAAAAATAAAACGATTAATACCTTTTTGGTTAGGAAAAAAAATAAGAGGAACTTACCAAAAAATATTAGGATTAATATATAGAGGCGATACTTACTATTGTCCGTATTGCAAACATAATTTCAGAAAAATGCTTACCGATGGCGAGCAATTAGAGGTAATAGAAAAATATCAGATTATTGGTAGTGGTTATCGCAAAAACTGTACTTGTCCCAGATGCTATGCTAAAGATCGTGACAGGCTCATCCATCTATATCTTGAAAAAAAGACAACTGTTTTAACTAAGCCTCATCGTGTTTTACATATTGCACCGGAAGCTTGGCTGAAAGAACTTTTTCAATCATTACCTCACATTCATTATACCAACGGAGTTAAAGATGCCGAAAGTATGGGCTATTATTACGATAGAAGAACACGTGATATAGATATTACCGATTTGGAGATGAAAGATGCTTTTTACGATTTGATTGTTTGTAACCATGTATTAGAGCATATTACTGACGATATTAAAGCAATGAAAGAAATCTATCGCGTTTTAAAACCGGGAGGATGGGCAATTTTACAAGTCCCCTATTCGGCTATTTTAGAGAATACTTTTGAGGATGAAACTATTATAACAAAGGCCGACAGGACAAAATTCTTTGGGCAATTTGATCACGTTAGGATTTACGGAAAAGATTATGTAAATCGCCTTGAATTTGTTGGCTTTAAGGTAGAGTTATTCAATCCGATTAATGAAACTTGGGGAGAAGAATACATTAAAAAATATGCTCTAAATCCTAAAGAAAATTTGTTTATTGCACATAAACCAAGCTAATAAATGATATTACTTATCAATTTAATGGAAACAGACTCACTATTATTCCTTGGTGAAATCAGCGGATTAGTATTTATAATTATACTTCTAATTTTATTTTTGATAAATAAGAACAAGAGCAAAAAAATATTTGTAAAAAATCAAATTCTTGAATCCGAAATTAAAGAGCTAAAAAAGGAATTAAACAACAAAAATAAATCTTTAGAAGCCGAAATAGCTCTCAAAACAAAAGAGCTGTTAAACGAGATTGAAAACAGAAAAGCTATAGAGACAGAGCGTAAAATTGCACTAAAGAAAGCTGAAGAAGCAAGCTTTCTAAAAAATGCTTTTTTAGCCAATATGAGCCACGAAATAAGAACCCCATTAAATGGTATAATTGGTTTTTCTCATCTTCTTCTTAGTGAAGTTGAATATCAAGAAAAACCCGAGTTGGTAGATTTTGCTAAAGGGATTGCTGAGAGCAGCGATCGTTTATTAAACCTAATGGAGCATATTATTGATCTTAGTCGTATTGATGCCAATGACTACGAAATTAAAATAAAAACTTTCGAGATAAATGCAGTAGTTAAAGTATGTGTAGAAAAAATTAAAAACACTGCTTTTAAAAATGGCTTGATTTTTAAGTACGAGCAAGACTCTATTTATTTAGTAAAGGGCGATACTGCCGCTTTTGAAAAATCTGTGGATTTATTACTTGACAATGCCCTTAAATACACTATAGAAGGAAATATCTCTGTAAGTATAAAGGCTGATATCGATAAAAACATTGTTATAGTCTCTATCTCTGATACAGGAATAGGAATTGATAAGAACTTTTTATCTTCCATTTTTGAAGCTTTCAGACAAGAGAGTACAGGATACAGCAGAATACATCAGGGTGCAGGCTTAGGACTTCCATTAGCACAAAAATTAATGTTGTTAATGGATGGCGAAATCAAGATTAAATCAGAAAAAGGCAAGGGAACAGAAGTAAGCATAATACTTCCACTTGATAATTCTCAAGATCAAACAAGTTTAAAATATGACAAGAAAAAACTTGATAATCAGAAAATAAAAACAAAACCAAATATCTTTATTGTAGAAGACGATAAAATGAACCGTATGGTATTTGAAAAGATGCTTTCTAAATATGCAAATGTTAAAATTGCCGTTGATGGGGATGATGCTTTTATACAACTAGAAAAAGCTATACTCTCCAAATCGACTTTCGATATTATTTTATTAGATATCAATCTACCTAAACCTTGGGATGGGATGCTACTATTAACAGAATTAAAAAAGAAGTGGCCGGAATTAAACAAAATTCCTTTTATAGCTCAAACAGCATACGCAATGACCGGCGATAAAGAAAAATTCTTAAAAGCGGGATTCGACGATTATATATCAAAACCCATTGATAAAAAAGAACTCTTTACTATCATTGAAAATAATATGCGTAAATTTAGAACATCAAAATTCTAAAACAATGGAAGATCCGAAAGAAAAAGAATTGATTAAATTACAAAAAGAGCTAAGTGATTTAAGAAAGAAATATAATAACGCTTTACTAAACGAGCATAATTTACAAAGCTCTCAAGCAATCTTTTTAAGAAATCTTAGTCAGAATATCCGTATTCCTATGAACGGAGTAATGGGAATGCTTGATGTTTTACGCATGACAAAATTAGACGCTGAACAAAAAGATTATGTAAATTTAGTTGCCAATTATAGCGATAATCTTTTATCGATAATAAATGATATTCTAGATTATTCCAACTTAATGAACAGCACCTTTCAATTAGAAGCTGATTATTTTGAGATTAGTAAACTCGCAGACGAAATTAAAGAATTACTTCACTTCAAAGTAAAAGGAAAAGGACTAAACTTTATTATCAAAATAGATGATCAGATTCCGGAATTCCTCTATGCGGATAAAGGTAGAATTAAACAAGTTTTAATCAATCTTTTAAATAATGCAATTCGTCATACCAAAGAGGGTGAAATAAGATTGAATATTGAACAACTTAATCACAAAGATAAAAATTCTGTCGTAAAGTTCAGCATTGCTGATACCGGATTTGGAATTGAAGAAGGGTTGGTACGTATACTTAAAAAAGAACTAAATTCCGAAGGTTTAATTACAAAACTTTCATTAAACGGTGTGGGTCTTGGTTTAGCTATTTCCCAATCGCTATTAAAATTAATGGATAGTCATCTCTCTTTTGATACGGAGCTTGGTAAAGGTTCAAATTTTTGGTTTACGCTTTCCATTGCAACTCGACATAAAAACCGTTCAGGTGTTTACAACGAAACTATTCCAGGTAAACGATCTCTGAAAATCCTTTTGGTAGAAGATAATATGCTCAATCAAAAGTTTGCAAAAGTTACACTTGACAAACAAGGGCACTTTCTTGATATTGCAAAAAATGGTAAAGTTGCTATCGAAAAATTCAAAACTGAAACTTACGATCTTATTTTAATGGATATACAAATGCCCATTATGAATGGTATTGAAGCAACAAAAGAAATCAGAAGAATCGAAAATAAAAAAAGCACAGAGCCTATAAAAATAATTGCAATAACAGCTTTTGCACTTGATAATAACAGAGAAGCATGTATAAACGCCGGAATGGATGATTTCTTAGCCAAACCTTTTAAACCTAATCAGTTAATCCGTATGATTAACGAGATTAAGTTTATTTAATCTAAACGGTTAACAATTAAACTTAAATGAAGATCTTAGTTCTTTATTATTCGTCTAATTATTCTAATATCTTCCACTTCAAGAATCAATAAATAGAGAGAGCCAAAGGTATTTATAAGCAAACAACTGATAATGTTGAAAGGGGAACATGACTTAATGTTTATGTAAATTTATACAATAAACAGCAGTCCTTCTAATTTTCGACTTAAATCTTGAGCTTTCATTACAAACTGATCAGTCAATCGATTATGCATTTCCAGTAAAAGTTCAATGTCAGTAAATAAATTATTTAGTCTATCATCATTCCAATGTCGTACAGTTAGAAGACTTAAATTTCGGTTATATTTAACACTATATTCCTTTTGAAGCTGCTTTAATAGCTCTTCCAATTGTAGTGTATTTTCATCAGCAACTATTGAAAAATTAAGTGCGGAATTTTGAAGTAAGCGAATGTAAAAGTGATTTGAAGAAAATAGCTTTAAGATTTCCGTTAATTTTTCAGCATCGATAAAACTAAAGTCACGTGAAGCGATAGAAAATAAAATCTGATTTTCTTTGATAATAAAAGAGGGTATATCTCCATCATCGGTATTATTACTATTGATTACTGTTTCTGAATCAGGATTTTTAAATGAGCGAACAAATAAAGGAATTTGTTTTGCTTTTAACGGCTGCAATGTTCTAGGATGAATTACACTTGCTCCGTAAAATGCCAATTCAACTGTTTCGTGATATGAAATATGTTTAAGGCTTCTTGCCTTTGAAAAATACTTTGGATCTCCATTTAAGATACCAGGAACATCTTTCCAAACTACGAGCTTCTCTGCATTCAAAAAATGAGCGAATATTGCAGCCGAATAATCAGAACCTTCCCTACTTAGAGTTGTTCTTCTGCCGGCTTCTGTTCCACCAATAAAACCTTGAGTAATTACAATACTTGCCTTTTCAAACTGAGGTGTAAGTTTAACTGATATTTTTTCTTTGGTCTTTTCCCAATCTAGTCTAGCATCGCGGTACTTGGCATTTGTAATCAATAAATCTGATGCATCTAGCAAAATATTATCAACTTTATTTTGATTGAAAAACTCGGATACTATTCTTGTTGAAAGAAGCTCACCAAAAACTACAGTTTGATCGTAAGAATAATCATAAGACTGCTTTGAAGCTTCTGCAAGTTTTTCTTCCAACTGCAAGAAACAATTATTAACCAACTGAAAAACAGGATGATTGATTTCAAAAAGATCGCTAATAATTGACAAATGGTAAGTCTTAATTTTATTCAGCTGATTCAGCTTCATTGGGTTATCTTCACGGTAAAGGGTAAGTAGGTGCTCAAAAGCATTGGTCATTTTCCCCATAGCAGAAATAACCACAAGCAATTTTTCTGACCTTTGCTTTTCAATCAGAGGAAGAAGAGAACGGATACTATAGGCATCTTTTACTGAAGCTCCACCAAATTTATAAACCAACATAAACTCTTTTCTACAAAACTAATAATTTTGCATTAGCTAGCTAAGGTACTTTTTCATTAATTCAATCAAATCTAACTTTTTGATGGGTTTCGAAATATACTCATCGCAACCCATAGAAAGAGCCATCTCCCTATCGCCTGAGATAGCAAAAGCGGTTTGGGCAATAATTGGTAAATCGGGATAAACTTCTTTTATACTCTTTGTAGCCTCAAATCCGTTTAATTCGGGCATCTTAATGTCCATTAAAATAATATCAGGACGCTCTATATTTAGAACCTCACTAACGGCATCATTTCCATTTGTAACTTGCTTAACTCTAATTTTAGTAGGCTTTAAAATATACATTAATAGCTCATAATTAGAATACTCATCCTCTGCAATAAGAACATATTTGTCGCTCCAGTCGATAGTTTGCATTATTATATTATTTTTAACTGTCTTTTCATATCCATTTTTATATTTTCCAATCTTAAAAAAGAAAACAGAACCTTTTCCCTCAACAGATTCAACCCAAAGCTTTCCTCCCAATAAATCAGTCAAATTATTTGATAAAGACAATCCCAAACCGGCACCACCAAACTTACGTGTAAGCGTTTCCTCCCCTTGCCTGAATATATCAAAAATAATTTCTTGCTTATCCTTATTTATGCCAATTCCACTATCTTCAACATAAACTATAACATCGCTTTCTTCTTCAATAATACCAAGTTTAACATATCCATTGGGCGTAAATTTTATTGCATTTTTTAATAAATTACTAATAATTTGAGTTATACGAGAGGCATCGCTATCGAGTATAATTTGTTTATTGGGCAATTCATTCTTAAACTCTAATTTATCTATTTTATTAAACTTCTTTATTTCTACAGGCATTATTTCTGCAAGCTCTTGAAGAACTTGTACCAAATCAAATTTTGCCTTATAAATTTTTACTTGATTAGACTCAATTAAAGATAAATCAAAGATATCCTCAATCAGATTAAGTAAATTTTGTCCGTTATTATTTATTAATCTAACGAATTCGTTTATTTCTGCATCTAAACCGGGAGTTCCCATTATTAAGTCGGAGAAACCAATTACGGCATTTAATGGAGTACGCAGTTCGTGTGACATTGTAGCTAAAAAAGTAGATTTCAAGCGATCCGACTCTTCTGCTTTTAATTTAGCTTGAATAATATCTCTGACATAATTCTTCCGCTCAGTAATATCGTAGATAATTCCAAATAACAAAGATTTGGCTCTCAATTCATCATAATGAATATGTCCAGAAAATTTTACCCACTTCACATTATTTTTAATGTCATACACCCGAATATCAAAATCGTATTCAGCACTATTTTGAATTGCTTCCATCATTTTTCGTAAAAACAAAAAACGATCTTCAGGATGAATGTATTCTAAAACATCTTTAAATCCTTTATTGTCAAACAATTTAGAATCACCAAAGATTTCCTCCAAATTATCTACCCAATTTAAAGTAAGTCTCTCTAAATCCCACTCCCAACTGACAATTCCACCAGCTCTTTGTGCTAAAGCATAACGTCTTTCAATTTGTTTTAGATTTTCAATTGCTTTTTTTCTAATTGTAACATCACGACCAATAACTATTATTCGTTTTCGAGAACCATCAGGATTAAAACTAGGGATTTTCAGGGTATCTAAAATGATTTCTCCACCATCGGGTAAGGGAATAACCTCATCCCTTCGGATTAAATTTTTAGCATCCCAAGCTTCAAAATCAGAATTCATACAAGAAATTAATGCATCCTTATAAAAGCTAGAATAATCAGACAATTCAAGGGTTGTTTTACCGTAATAATTTACCCCTTCAAGTTCAAATAACTTTATGTTTGAACTGTTTGCCATCAGCCATCTTCCTTCACCATCTTTAACACAAACTATGTCTGGCGTACCCTCTATCAGCTGAAATAGCAAGTCCGACTTTTCCTCCATTACAGTCTCAAAAGCTTTTCCTTCGGTAACATCTTCAGCCAAAGCTAAAAACCATTTTACATTACCAGCATTATCTCGTAAAGGAATTATCTGCGTCCGTTGCCAATAAAGTTGACCCGATTTTTTCTTGTTATGAAAACTATTATTCCATATCTGACCTTTTAAAATAGTTTCCCACATTTGCTTATAAAAGTCGTTAGTTTGTTTACCCGACTTTAAAATACGTGTACTATTACCAATAGCTTCATCAAAAGTGTAACCAGTAACCGCTGTAAATTTCTTATTAACGTATTCTACTTTTCCTGTTATATCTGTGATAACAACTATATTCACAGCATCTTCAAAAGTACTCACATCAAAATTCATTTCATCTGAAATCCCTACTGAACCTGACAATGCAATAGGTTGACCCTGCTCATTATTCCCTTGCTTCTTGAAAAGAAAAGCAATCTCTGCAGATGATATTTTTTGCCTTATAATTAGGAAGTTTACATTCTGATAAGAAAGATCAAGATTATTTTTAACCACTTCCTTACTTAATGATTCAAAGACAAATTGCTCGAATTCATGACCAAACTGGTCAAATATATTCGTTTCATTGATATCAGAGAAAATCTGTTGAAAGGTAGTATTGAAATCTATATGCAGACCATTTATACTCTCAACATCAGCCTTAAGCTTAGTAACAAGACACACAGCCTGTTCAATATTATTGAAAAATAAATTTTGATGCATAGAGTATAGTTATAAGTTCTTTCGCGGCTAAATTAATAAAAAACCTAAGCATTATTAAAATTAAATGAGCCCGGAATTTACATCTAAACATTAAAAGGAGTCTATATTTTGGAATAGTTACCAAATAAAAAAAGCTGCCAGAATTTAATCTGACAGCTAAAATATTTTTTTTTACTTCTTTAGCGTAATTTCATAGAAGAAATAATAGAGTTAATACGCTCTTTTAATGAGGCATAAACACTATCAAAATCTTCTATCTTATCAAGCGGAGCTTTTACACCAAAGTAGTACTTAATCTTAGGTTCTGTACCGCTTGGACGTATCGAAATCTTACTTCCGTCGGCAGTAAAGAACTGCAATACATTGGATTTTGGCAAATCAATAATTTGTTCTTTGCCCGTCTTCAAATCATAAAAAAGCTGTTTCTGATAATCTTTTATAGCAACAACTTCTGAGTTATTAATATATTTTGGCGGATTGTTACGATAATCGACCATTATTGCTTGAATCTCTTCCGCACCCGCTTTTCCTTTTTTAACGATATAAGTTAATGTTTCGTAATAAAAATCGTACTCTAAATAAATTTGCTTCAATAGATCGTATAATTTAAGACCCTTATCTGCTGCCCAAGCAGCTGTTTCGGCAATCATAGAACAAGCACTTACGGCATCTTTATCTCTAACAAAATCGCCAACAAGGAAACCATAACTTTCTTCGCCACCGCCAATAAAAGTTTTCTTTCCTTCTAATTGCTTAATAATATCGGCAATAAATTTAAAGCCCGTTAAAACATCATAAGAATCAATCTTGTACCTATTGGCCATATCAATAAGTAACTCACTGGTTACAATTGTTTTAACCATAAATTGGTTTCCATCTAACAATCCATTTTCTTTCCACTTACTAAATAAATAATAAGTTAGTAAAGCAGCTGTTTGATTACCATTTAATAATGTAAATTCGTTGGCATCATCACGAACAGCAATTCCTACTCTATCAGCATCAGGATCGGTAGCCATAACCAAATCGGCACCAATTTCATTTGCTTTTTCAATTGCCATTTTTAAGGCTGCAGGCTCTTCCGGATTTGGCGATATTACCGTATCAAAATTTCCACTTACAACATCTTGAGCAGGAACATTATATATTTGAGTAAATCCAAACTCTTTTAACGACATAGGGACAAGCTTAACACCGGTTCCATGAATGGGAGTATAAACTATTTTTAAATCATGATGTTTTTTATTAATCTCCGGCGATAAGCTAAGTTTCTTAACTGCAGCTATATATTTTGCATCTATATCGTCACCAATACTACTTTGAAGACTCTTATCGCCATTAAAATTAACATCATTGATATCTGTAATCTTTTGAGCTTCGGCAACAACATTTATATCATGCGGATTAATAAGCTGAGCTCCATCATCCCAATAAACTTTATAACCATTGTATTCTTTTGGATTATGAGAAGCTGTAATCATAATTCCAATCTGTGCTTTCAATTCCCTGATGGCAAAAGATAATTCCGGAGTTGGCTTTAGCTCATCAAATATGTAAACCTTTATTCCATTTGCCGATAAAACGTCTGCAGTAATTTGAGCAAAATAAGTATTATTATTTCGACAATCATAGGCAATTACGGCAGAAATCTGTTCTTGCTCGGGAAACATCTTGAGAGTGTAATTAGCAAGACCTTGAGTGGCCATTCCTACCGTATATTTATTCATACGGTTAGTTCCCACGCCCATAATACCACGTAAACCACCGGTTCCAAATTCCAAATCTCTATAAAATGATTCTATTAGTTCGTGAGGATTGTCAGTCATCATTTGCCTTATGGCCTTTTTGGTTTCGGCATCGTAATTACCATTTAGCCACACATTGGCTCTTTCCAATATTTCCTGATCAACTTTTATATTTTCCATATTTAATCTTTTTTTAAGAATTGCCGCCAATCTAAAATTTTGATAGCAAAATGTTCTTTCAGTTAGTTATACCAAAATTGCAAATTTTTTTCCAAATAAACAGAATATAATTTAAGATTCCATTAAAATACATTATAGACAGCCGAAAATTAAATACCTTTGCGTCCCATTTTCTATTAGTTTTTTTTAATTATGCATCACTTTTTAACTCAAGTTCCTAAAGCAGAATTACATAACCATTTAGATGGTTCATTACGCATTGATACTATCCTAAAACTGGCAAAAAAGAATAAGGTTAAGTTACCCACTTTTAACCGAGATGAGCTTTCTTCTTTACTTATTAACGATGAAAACTGTAAAAGTTTAAAAGAATATTTTATTCCTTTTGATATTAGTTTATCGGTTTTACAAACCGAAGAAGCACTAGAGCAATCTGTATTTGAACTCTTAGAAGATGTAAAAAAAGAGAATGTAAAATATCTCGAGATTCGATTTTCCCCAATATTACATACTCAAGAGGGTTTAAGTCTTGATGCTGTTGTTGAGGCTGTTCTTAGAGGGAAAAAACAAGCAGAAAATATACTTGGAATAAAAAGCGGAATAATTATTTGCGGATTACGTCATATTCCGGCAGCCCAAAATTTTGAGCTAGCACAACTATCAGTAAAATACAAAAATAAAGGCGTTGTTGCCTTCGATTTGGCAGGAGAAGAGTTGGGTCGTCCGGCTTTAGACCATATAAAAGCATTTGATTATGCATTTCGACATAATTTAGCACGAACAGTTCATGCCGGAGAAGTAGATGGAGCGCACTCTATTTACGATGCTGTCCACGGCTTAAAAGCAAACCGAATTGGTCACGGAACTCATCTTTATCAGGATAATGATTTATTACAATATATTCGCGATAAGCAAATTCCTTTAGAAGTTTGTTTATCCTCTAATTTGCAAACAAAAGCAGTAAGCTCATTAGAGAACCACCCAATACAGGATTACTTTAAAAAAGACATTATTGTAACTTTAAATACAGACAGTTACCTGATTTCAGGCACAACACTTACAAAAGAGTTTGAACTGGCAATAAAATTTTATCAATTTAGCAAAAAAGAAGTTGAGAAATTAACTTTAAATGCTTTTCAGTCTGTTTTTCTTCCTAAGGATGAAAAACAGGATTTAATTCAAAATGCTAAAGACGAAATTAGAGTCCTATTTGGTAATCACAAATAATTTGAAGAGCTTTGTTCAAAAGCTAATAAAATGAAAAAAAGATTAGTAATACCGAGACTCTCGAAAAAAGAGAAATATCAAGAATTAGAATCCAATTTAAAACTAATTTTACCTTTACTATAAACCTATGTCAACTTTGCAAATACCTAATTTCAAACAAGTTCCTAATAGTTTTTTCTTATTGGCAGGACCTTGTGTTGTCGAAAACGAGCAAATGCCTTTAGAGATTGCTAAAGACATAAAACAAATAACCGATAAATTAGGAATACCTTTTATTTTTAAGGCTTCCTATCGTAAGGCAAACCGATCTCGATTAGATTCTTTTGCCGGTATTGGAGATATAAAAGCATTAAAGTTATTAGGTGAAATTCGTGATTCTCTACATATCCCAATAGTTACCGATATTCACACTGCCAAAGAAGCTGCATTAGCCGCAGAATATGTCGATGTACTACAAATTCCGGCCTTTTTGTGTCGCCAAACCGACCTTTTAGTTGCTGCTGCTAAAACAGGAAAAGTAGTTAATATAAAGAAAGGTCAGTTTTTATCAGCCGATTCTATGCGTTTTGCCGTGGATAAAGTAAGAGAATCAGGAAATCAGAATATTATGCTAACTGAGCGTGGAACAATGCTTGGCTATCAAGACTTGGTTATTGATTTTAGAGGTATTCCTGTAATGCAAAAAAATGATGTCCCCGTAGTTTTAGATATTACACATTCGTTGCAACAACCTAACCAAACAAGTGGAGTTACAGGTGGACAACCGGAAATGATAGAAACAATTGCAAAAGCCGGTTTAGCAGCAGGTGCAGATGGCATTTTCCTTGAGACTCATCCAAACCCTGCCCTAGCATTATCAGACGGAGCCAATATGCTAAAATTAGATTATTTAGAAGATTTATTAGTAAAATTAATAAAAGTGTACAAAGCTGTTCACTAAAAGGATCTATATAAAAATCTAAATCAAAACACCCTGAGCGGCTTTCAGTCCGTATCCTTCTTCAAAAGCAAAACCGCCTTTTTCAGTGCAACTTCTATGATTCCAATTGTTGCTAAAGTATCTGCACGATTTACAGATTCCATCAAAGTATCTAATGTAAGGAATTTCAAACAACTCTTCAGGCATCAAAGTAAAGAATAAATACTTCACAAGTAACAGCTTATCTTTTTTGCAAAAGCATTATCTTTACAGCTAAATTTTTCCTTTTGAATACTAAAAACACTCAAATAAACACCATCGAAAAGCTAAAGTTAGAATTTAGTGGAGACATTTACCTTAATGAGTTGCAGCGTATTGCTTATGCTACTGATGCATCGGCTTATAGAGAAAAACCGCTTGCCGTTACTTTACCAAAAGATATAGATGACTTACGTTTATTAATTAACTTTGCTAATGAAAATAACATTTCACTAATTCCCCGTGGCGCAGGGACTTCGCTTGCAGGACAAGTTGTTGGAAATGGGATTATAGTTGACACTTCAAAATATTTCACCAAAATACTTGAAGTTAATGCCAATGAGCATTGGGTTCGTGTGCAACCCGGAGTTGTTTTAGATGAGCTTAATCAAGCTCTTGCTCCCCACAAATTATTTTTTGCACCCGAAACTTCCACATCCAACCGTTGTGTGATGGGCGGAATGTTAGGAAATAATTCCTGCGGTGCACATTCTCTTATTTATGGTAGCACACGCGAACATACATTAGAAGTCAATACTCTTTTAAGTGATGGTAGCGAAGTCAGGTTTAAAGCATTAAACAAGACCGAATTTGAAGAAAAAAGGAAAGGGAATTCTTTAGAAAATAAACTTTACCAAAATATCTACGAAATCCTTTCTCCTAAAAAAAACCAAGATAATATCCGTAAAGAATTTCCTGATCCAAAAATTAAAAGAAGGAATACAGGTTATGCCTTGGATATTTTGCTCGAAACGGAAATATTTACTCAGGGGAAAGAGAAATTTAATTTTTCCAAGCTTTTAGCCGGATCGGAAGGCACTCTTGCTTTTACTACCGAAATAAAACTAAACCTTGAGCCACTCCCACCTGAAAATAATGCTTTGGTTTGCGTTCATTTAAACAGTATTGAAGAAGCTTTAAAGACCAATTTAATTGCTTTAAAATACAATCCGGTTTCGATAGAGCTGATGGATAAAGCCATCATGGATTTGACAAAAAAGAATAAACTGCAAGCTAAAAATAGATTTTTTGTAAAAGGAGATCCTGCTGCTTTACTGATTGTTGAATTTGCAGAAAAAGAATTCTCAACAATCGAAGAAAAAGCAAAGGCCATGCAAGTAGAAATGGAAGCTGCCGGTTATGGCTTTCATTTTCCTCTAATCACAGGAAAAGATATTAAAAAAGTTTGGAATTTACGCAAGGCCGGACTTGGTGTCCTATCAAATATGCCAGGTGATGAATTACCCGTTCCCGTGATTGAAGACACAGCAGTAAATCCCGAAAAACTTCCTGAATATATTGCCGAGTTTAACGATATATTGAAAAAACATGATAAGTCTTGTGTGTATTATGCTCATATTGCTACAGGCGAATTGCATTTACGTCCCATTCTTAACTTAAAGAAAAAAGAAGATGTTGAGCTTTTTCACACAATTGCATTGGATACTGCAAAGCTGGTAAAAAAATACCGAGGGTCTTTAAGCGGAGAGCATGGCGATGGAAGATTACGCGGGGAGTTTATTCCTCTGATGATAGGCAAAAGCAATTATGCCCTTCTAGAAAAACTTAAAAATACTTGGGATCCAAAGCATATTTTTAATCCCGGCAAGATTACCGAAACACCCAAAATTAATACGCATTTGCGTTATGATGCTGATATTGAAACAAAAGAAATAAAAACTATTTTCAGGTTTGATCAAGGACCCGGAATTTTACGTGCAGCCGAAAGGTGTACGGGTTCAGGCGATTGTCGGAAATCACATTTAATTGGCGGCACTATGTGTCCGAGTTATCAAGCAACTAAAGACGAAAAAAATTCCACACGTGCCCGAGCCAATATGCTTCGCGAAGTTTTAACACAATCAAAAAAAGATAATCCTTTTGACCAAGAAGAGCTTTATGAAGTAATGGATTTATGCCTTTCGTGTAAAGCTTGTAAATCCGAATGTCCTTCAAATGTAGATGTTACCAAGCTCAAAGCAGAGTTTTTGCAACATTATTACGATGAACATGGAATTCCTATGAGATCGTGGCTAATTGCCAATATCAGTAAGCTCAACAGCTTAGCAATGCCTTTTAGACCTTTGGCAAACGCCATTTATAAAAGTAAAAGCCTTTCAAGTTTATTACTAAAACTTATTGGATTTTCAACAAAAAGAGAAATGCCTTTATTGTACAAAACGACTTTAGATCGCTGGTTTTTAAAGCATAATCCTCAAGGCAGTAATGCATATCCTAATGGAAAAGTATATTTATTTAACGATGAATTTACTCGATTTAATGATACAGAAGTGGGAATAAAAGCCATACTCCTTCTCAACAAATTGGGCTATGAAGTAAGTATTCCAAAACATCGCGAAAGTGGAAGAACATTTTTATCAAAAGGACTTTTACGAAAAGCCAAGCAAATTGCAAACGCTAATGTTAAATTATTAAACAATATTGTTTCAGAAAAACATCCATTACTTGGTATTGAACCTTCAACTATTTTAAGTTTTAGAGATGAATACCCTGAATTAGTAGATGAGTCATTAATTTCAAAAGCCAAAACATTGGCTAAAAATGCTTTGATGATAGATGAATTTCTATCCAAAGAAATTGATAAAAGAAAAATACGAAAAGAGCAATTTACATCAGATTATCAAACTATTAAGCTACACGGACATTGTCAGCAAAAAGCTGTAGCTTCCACAGAGAGCACACTAAAAGTATTGAATTTCCCTGAAAATTATTCTGCAACAGAAATTCCGTCAGGATGTTGTGGAATGGCAGGTTCTTTTGGTTATGAAAAGGAGCATTATGATTTATCAATGAAGATTGGCGAAATGGTGTTATTCCCTGCTATACGCGAAGCTGATGAAGAAACCATTATTGCTGCTCCCGGAACCTCTTGTCGCTGCCAAATAAAAGATGGCACAAAAGTTGAGGCACAGCATCCCATAGTAATACTTTATAATGCACTCAAGAAATAAACTATGAATATTCAAATTAGAAAAGCTAAAGAGACTGACCTGCCGACTATTGTTGAATTTCAATTGGCTATGGCTTTAGAAACAGAAAATCTTCGTCTAGATAAAACTACAGTTGAAAAAGGAGTTTTTGCTGCTTTCAAGGATTCAGCTAAAGGTCAGTATTTTGTTGCCGAAATTGATGGTGAAATAGCAGCATCATTAATGATAACACCCGAATGGAGCGATTGGAGAAATGGTTTAGTATATTGGATACAGTCCGTTTTTGTTAAAGAAAATTTTCGCAGATTAGGGATTTACAGAAAAATGTATGAGCATATTCAAAATTTAGTAAATACTGATGAAAATGTAAGAGGTATCCGTTTGTATGTTGATAAAACAAATATTCGCGCTCAAAAAACATACAAAAATACAGGCATGAATGGAGAGCATTATCAATTATTTGAATGGATGAAATAAAACTGTATTTATCAAAAAATTAATATCATTAAATTATGAAAAATAAATTAATCCTTATTCTAATATCTTTATTCTTAAGCTTTGGGTTTCAATCTTTTGCAATAAGCCAAAAGACAGAGACAAAAACAGAAAAAGCAATTAAAAAGGCGAAGAAAAAAGCTAAAAAAATTAAAAAAGATGTTGCTAAAAGCAAGGAATTAAAAGCTGCTAAGAAAAACCTGAAGAAGGGAAGCAAGAAAGTAAAGAAAGCAGCAAAAAAAGTTATTGAAGCCACAGAAGAAGGCTTAGAAAAAACCAAAAAGAAACTAAATAAATAATTATTAATCTAAATTATCAAAAGCCTTTAGTATGCTTACTAAAGGCTTTTATTTTATTCGGTATAAAGCAATTCCCAATCTTTAAATGCTTTTTCCGATTGCCTCATAACATTATAATAAGCTCTTGCCCAGTAGTTTCTGAATCCGGCTCCCCCGGCTTTACCCGTAAACAACTCGGTTAAAAGGATTTTATGGCTTTTAATATCAAAGAAAGTAACCCAAATACGCATTTCCTTATCGTAGGCATTTAGCGATTCAACAATATACACTAAGCCTAAACCTTCGTGCTCAGAATCGCGATATTTTGTTATAATTCTATCGAGCAGAGCCTTACTGATATTATGATCTTCGTCAATAACCATACGCGAAACTGTAGGTAATTTATTACGCTCATTAGCTATAGAAAAATAATAACTAGCAATTCTTTTCTTATAGAACTTCTGAACATTGTATTTCTTACGCTCTATCTTCATTAAGTCATTCCACTCGCGATACCACTTACTTTTAACAGTCTGTGGATCTACAAAAGTACTACTTCCAATTAGTTTAGCATTGGAAAAATCGAGTCCGTAAAAAGTCATTGTTTTTTTGGTAAACACATCAGAAACTTTCTGTGCAAAGCTTGGAACTATAAACAGCACCAAAAGAATTAATAAAGTGGTCTTTTTCATAATAATTAAGATTCATGAATATACTAACAAATCTATAAAAATTATTCTGAAAACCAAAAACCACTATCAGTTAGCGTTTTATGGCAGAAGGGTCAAAAACACTAGGGTCTACATTCAAAGGAACCATTTCTTCCTCTTGTTTTAATTTTAGCTCATTTCCATCCTTATCGGTACGTTTTTGCAAAAGTCCGTCAGCATAATAATCCAGAAACTCTATATCTCCTGTTTCCGTATAAGTTGTCCAAATACTATCGCGAATATCTTGTAGGTAATTGCCTTCTAACAAAAGACTTCCTTCCGGATAAAACAGCTTAAATGCGCCTGTTCGTTTACCATGCTCATAAGTAATAAGTCTAAATTCTTTTCCATCATCAAAATATTCAAGCGATTCTCCGGAAATAGTATCATTTTCATAATATTCAACCAAATTAACCTGCCCATTATTGCTAAACACTATAAATTTGCCATGCTTTAATCCGTTTTTGTAATTTTCCATCATAATCAGATTTCCGGCATCATTATAATAATTCCAAGTGCTATCTTTTTTCTTATCGAAATAGTTTCCTTCGGCTTGAACCTTCTCTTCATAAGAATCGAAAAATATCTTCGTTCTATTAATACGCCCATTATCAGCAAACTTAGTCTGTATTTTTATATGTCCATTCGGATAAAAGTATTTGAACTCTCCTATTGGAACACCATCCAAAAACTGACCTTCATAAAACTTTATACTGTTTTTATATTTCACCCATTTCCCTTGCTTCTTTCCATTTTCATCAACTATGTTCTGTGCTGATACAGAAAAAATCATCAATATATTTAATAAGATTATAAATGAAATATTTTCAAGTCTCCTGCTACTCATATTTTTAGCTATTTTTGCTCAAAAATACAAAATATATAAGAATCTATGATAAATCATTATTCTTCTAAATTGGTTGAAGAAGCCGTTAATGAACTCTCTAAACTTCCCGGAATTGGTAAGCGCACAGCTATGCGACTTGCTCTCTATCTGCTAAAACAAGACGTTTCATTTAGCGAACGTTTAGGAAATAGCATTATAGATATGCGAAATAACATTCAATTCTGTAAACGATGCCATAATATATCGGATCAAGAAATATGCGAAATATGCAGCAACCCTCGTAGAGATGAAAAAACTTTATGTATAGTAGAAGACATTCGCGATGTTATGGCCATAGAAAATACAGGACAATTTCAGGGATTATATCATGTATTAGGCGGTTTAATTTCTCCTATGGATGGTATTAGTCCATCAGACTTAACTATCGAAAAATTAACAGACCGTATTAAAAACGAGAATATAGAAGAAATAATATTAACTCTTTCGGCAACTGTTGAAGGAGATACAACCAGTTTCTATATTTATAAACAATTAAGCGGATTCACCTTAAAAATAAGTACTATTGCACGTGGCGTTGCCATTGGTGACGAAATAGAATTTGCTGACGAAATTACATTAGGACGCTCAATAATAGGACGATTACCATACGAAAACAGTCTTTAAAGCAAAAAAAATATAAACGCCTAATTCTTAGGTTATAGGTTAATAATCTATCCGAATAAAATATTAAAAATATTTTGTGCTTTGATAATTAAATTAGTTTAATTTGATGTTATTTATATCACAATTAAATTAACATATAGAGATAATAGTTTACATATTTTTTCTAATTTTAACCTTTTACTTTTTTCAAATTCAAATTGAATAAATTCTAGTTTATATATTTATTAAAAACTATTGTATTATGAGTATAAGCATTATAGGAAGGTCGATAAATGAATCAGCTACTCTAAAGCTAAACGAAACCTTTGCAATATTAAAGGCAAAAGGAGAGCCAGTAATACATCTTGGCGGAGGCGAGCCCAAAAGCAGATCGCCATTGGATGCAATTACGGCATTAACGGCACACATTAATAGTGGAGAAGTTAGATATGCTCCTGCTGATGGTAGTATAGATATGAAAAAAGCTGTTATTCGTCACACTATTGAAAATTACAATCGTCCGGTATCTCCAAAAAACATTATTGTTTCTAGTGGAGCAAAACAATCTTTAATGGTTGCACTTCAGGCTATACTCAACCCTCAAGATGAAGTAATCTTTCCTGCACCCTATTGGGTTTCTTATCCCGAAATGGTGAAGCTGTGCGGAGCTATACCTGTACCGGTAGTTCCCGAAGATGGAACTTTTACTCCAACAATGGACGACATTAAACAAAATGTTACCTCTTATACAAAAGCGATTATAATTAATAGTCCCAATAATCCTTCCGGTGCTGTTTATCCTGAATCTTTTATTGCTGAAATAGTTAGATTCTGTGAGGAAAAAAGTATTTATCTTATTATGGATGATATCTACCAAAAGCTTGTATACAATGGTATTAAGGTTGCAAATCCTTTTGATTTTGTTACTAATTTTTCTGATAATTCTAAACTAATTATCATAAATGGCGTTTCAAAAGCTTATGCTATGACAGGTTTTAGAATAGGTTGGGCAATAGCAAATAAATCACTAATTGCCGTAATGTCTAATATCCAAGGACACCAAACTTCAGGACCTTCTATTTTATTACAAAAAGCAGCAATTGGAGCTTTAACAGGAGTACAATCAAGTACCAATGCATTACAAACCACTTTGGAAAATAACAGAAAAATCTTGATTCAACGTTTAAATGCTTTTAACGGAATTCATTTATTGCCACCCGATGGTACTTTTTACACATTTGCCGATTTTAGTGCTTATGAAAAAGACTCTACCAAACTCTCCAAATTTCTTCTTGATAAAGTGAGAGTTCTCACCATGCCAGGGAAAGAATTTGGAATGGATGGATTTTTAAGAATATCCTTCTGTGGATCAATAAAAGATATAAACGAAGGAATTGATCGTATAAAATGGGCTCTCGACCCCGATTCTCCAAACGAATTATATATTGGCGAAAGAAAATTAGTCAGAGACTGGAGTTAATTATTAATCAGAAAACCCATCAAAAATGAAATATTTGGAATTTGATACCCCGGCTTCAAAACATGCCGGAGAATATAAAGCAGATTACGGCTTAGAAAATCACGGTTTAGTTTACCTCGATAAAGTTTTTTGGAATCTACCAACAGAAGCCTTAGTAGAAGAGGCTGTTTTTCGTGGTGAGGGACATATTGTAAAAGGTGGAGCTTTCCATCTGTATACCGGAAAATGGACTGCCAGAGCAGCAAATGATAAGTACTTTGTAAAAGAAGAAAGTACAGAAGATAAAATAGATTGGGGTGAATATAACCGTCCTATGACTACCGAAAAATTCAATGGCCTTTTTGCCAGATTACAAGCTTATTGGCAGGGTGAAGAAATTTTTGTTCAAGATTTATATGCCGGAGCTCATCCGGAATATCGTTTACCCGTCAGAGTTATCTCCGATAGGGCATGGTGTTCTCATTTTGCTCGAAATATGCTCCTTGCAGAAAAAGATTTAGCTAAACTGCAACAATTCATTCCCGATTTTACAGTTATGGTTGCGCCTAAATTTAAAGTCGATCCTAGAATTGACGGAACATTAAGCGAAACAGCTATTGTTATTAATTTTGAACAAAGAATAGCCATAATTGCAAACAGCGAATATGCCGGTGAGATAAAGAAAACTGTATTTACCATTATGAATTATTTAAAGCCATTACAAGATGTTATGGCAATGCACTGCTCTGCTAATGTTGGAGAAAAAAATGACGTGGCTTTATTTTTCGGACTGAGTGGAACGGGAAAAACTACTTTATCTGCCGATCCTAAGCGTAATCTTATTGGAGACGATGAACATGGGTGGAGTGATGATGCAGTATTTAATTTTGAAGCCGGATGTTATGCAAAAGCAATTCGTCTTAATGCAAAAGCTGAACCTGAAATTCATGCTTGTACCTATAAGTTTGGGACTATACTGGAGAATGTTATTTACGATCCTGCTTCTCGCGAAATAGACCTTGATGACGAAAGAATAACAGAAAATACTCGTCTCTCCTATCCATTGGAATCTATTCCTAATTCCGTTCCGGATAAAATGGTTTATTCTCAACCCAAAAATGTTGTATTCCTAACAGCAGATGCTCAAGGTGTTTTACCTCCTATTGCTCGCTTAGATATGAATCAGGCTATTTATCATTTTATTAGCGGATACACTTCTAAAATTGCAGGAACAGAATTAGGTTTGGGGATAGAGCCCGAGATTACATTTTCAGCTTGCTTTGGAGCTCCTTTTATGGTACATCACCCCTATTTTTACGCTAATCTCCTTCGTCAAAAAGCAGAAAAAGCCGGAGCCAAAATATGGCTCGTAAATACAGGTTGGGTTGGAGGAAAATTTGGTGTTGGAAAACGTATTTCTATCCGACATACCAGAAATATGCTAAATGCAGCTCTCGAAGGTAAATTAGATAATGTAGAATACAGAAAAGATAAACTTTTTGGTTTTGATATACCTCTATCTTGTCCTAATGTACCCGAAGATGTTTTTGAACCATCAAATGCTTGGGGAGACAAAAAAGAATATTGGAAAAAATATGACGCATTAGCGTCAAGGTATATTGAAAATTTCAAACTCTTTGCCGAATATACTCCTTATGAAGTTCAACAAGCCGGACCTCGAAGATTACGTGATGTTGGAGAAGAATAAAAGTTTTCAATAAACGAGTTTACAAAAGGCTGTTCATAAAAAAAGAACAGCCTTTTTTTGATATGTGTATGACTAAGTTTTAATAAGAACAAAAAAGTTCTTAAAGCCTGAAAACTATGTAAATATCCAAAGGAAGATAACGTTTCGACTTTGCTCAAGATAAACCAACTTCCTTAAAGCTAATAATCAGAAAATAAGGAAACTTAATAATTGTCTGTTTATTTAATCTCTATTGCTTTTAACATTCCGGTATTAGGATCGACAGAAAGAAGAGTTTTTGAAGTGTTAACAGATTGTAAAACACCTAATTGCGGAATTAAAAATGTATTCTTAGAATATTCGGTATTATTATACTCAGCCCATACTCTTGCAACTTCAGGAATACGATAAAAAACTCCTAATGATTGGTTTTCAGACAACGGATTTGGCAAAACATCCGTAAGTCCATTAGTTTGAACAATCAGATTAATCCGTTCTCCAGAAGTAGCTGTTAAATCTCTTACTCCTTTTTCTTTTGAAAACTTGAATATAGGATAAGTCTGGTGACTTTTCTCTCCATCAGGAACAAGATAAAAAGAAAATTTCTCTTCACTTATAAATCGTTTTCCTTTAAATAGTGCCAGATAGTCAACTTCCATTTGTCGCAATTCGGAGTTCATCAACTCTATAGTTTGTGCGGGATAATTTACTTCTTGAAAGCCGGAAAGTAATTCTAAACGATTTTTATGAATATCCATATAAGCATTTGCTGCATCCTGTGCACGCTGTAATTTAGTCTTCTCGACAGTAGCCCTATTAAAGACCACATCTTCTATGGTAGTGGTATCTACAGCTATTCTGCGAATAATAGTATCAACACGAATCATCTGATTCAAATCGGCAAAATAATTAAAGTCTTGCGAAAAATAGTCCTCTCTAAGTTCTAACTTAGCTTTTCTATCTTCTTTATTTAAGAAAGTTGTTTCATTAATACCCTTTAACACACCATTTGCTTGTAGTTGCACAATAAATGTACGGTCAGATTTATTAGAACGCTCACCAAAATTTAAAAAATAAACAGCATTAGGATCGGCTTCACTAATTGAATGTATATAAATTCCCTTTATAGAATATTGTGTTTCGGCACGGTTAATAAAATCTGTTAAGCCTAAGACCTTAGATGCCAAAGAAGCGTATGGTCCCGGCACATCTTCTATTTTACTAATAAGTACATCTACCTTAAATACCGTACGAGGCAAGGAATAAAACACTCCGTTTCCTCCTAAATTCTCAGTAGAAGGACTTACTTTAACCGAACTAATTTGAGCTACAGAAGTACCAACACCAAACATTAACACTAAAGTGAATAAATAAATCTTACGCATGGTATTATAATTTAATTTGTAAAGAAATCTAATACATTACCCAATGTACTTGTCGATCCTTTATACAATTCAGTATAATGACATTTAGTACAGCTTACAGTAAAAAACTTTTTATTTTGCACATCAAATATCTTTGCAAGATTTCCACCTGTTGTTCTAATTTCGTCGGTTTCATAGGTTGTATTCCCACATTTAGGGCAAACATATTTCTGCTTCATAAAATTGAATGTTTAAATATTCTACACACAAAGATAAAAATAATTCCTACTAATTACTAACGAATAAATAAGAGCTCACGGTATTTTGGTAATGGCCAAAGCTCATCATCTATCAGTAATTCCAGTTTATCAACATGTTTTCTTATTTGTTCGGCGGTAACTCTAACATTCTCATCATAAGCTATCGCAACAGCCTCTTGATCTTCCAGTTTATTAGCCACTTTTCTTTGGCCTATCATTTTATCTACACCTTTCTTTATTTCAGATATATGCTGAGAAATTTTAGTTATAATATCTAATTCATTTTTAGATACTTTCCCATACATCTGAAGATCAAGAATTTCCTTTAAGCCTTTCACATTTTCAATTAAAGTATTTTGATAACGAATAGCAATAGGAATAATATGATTGGTTGCCATATCACCTAAAACACGAGATTCTATTTGTACTTTTTTAGTGAACTTTTCCAATCGTATTAATCGACGAGCATTTAGCTCACGAGCAGTGAGTACGTTCATTTCCTCAAATACTTCAATAATATTTTTCTTAACTAAAGTTTTTAGTGTTCGTGGTGTAGTTTTAATATTTGACAATCCTCTTTTTTTTGCTTCAGTCACCCATTCTTCACTATAATTATTACCTTCAAACCGGATTCTTTTAGATCCGACAATATATTTTTTAATAACCTGATAAACAGCATCTTCAAAATCAGAGCCTTTACTCATGATACTGTCAATATCTTGCTTAAAAGCTTTTAACTGCTTAGCCAGAATCGTATTCAAAGTAATCATCGGTTTAGCACAATTAGCTGTTGAGCCAACCGCTCTAAATTCAAATTTATTTCCTGTAAATGCAAAAGGAGATGTTCTATTTCTATCGGTATTATCCAATAAAATTTCAGGAATATTTGGGACATTAATATTTAAACCGGCTTTTAACTCTTCGCTTAAACCCGACTTATCACTACTTGCTTCTATCCTATCTAAAAGATTTGTTAATTGACTGCCAATAAATACCGAAATTACTGCCGGAGGAGCTTCATGGCCACCTAATCTGTGATCGTTACTTGCCGAAGAAATACTGGCACGAACCAAATCTTCATACTCATTAACAGCCATTAGCACATTGACTAAGAAAGTAATGAATCTCAGATTTTCTTTAGGATTTTTACCGGGAGCAAATAAATTCTGACCTTTATCTGTAGCCAAAGACCAATTATTATGCTTGCCCGAGCCATTAATATTAGCAAAAGGTTTTTCGTGGAAAAGCACCTCAAAATTATGATTACGTGCTGCTTTTTCCATCAAATACATTATCAATTGATTGTGATCGACAGCAATATTTACTTCTTCATAAACAGGAGCACACTCAAACTGATTAGGAGCAACTTCGTTATGACGAGTTTTAACCGGAATACCAAGCTTATGTGCTTCCGTTTCAAATTCCTTCATAAACTCTTTTACCCTTTCGGGGATAGTTCCAAAATAATGATCAGAAAGCTGCTGATCCTTTGCTGAAGCGTGACCGAAAAGTGTTCTTCCCGTTAATACCAAATCGGGACGTGCGATAAATAATGAACGATCGACCAAAAAATATTCCTGCTCCCATCCTAATGTTGCATATATGCGCTCAATTTCGCCATTAAACATTTTACAAACCGCTTTTGCTGCCTGATCGAGAGCAAAAGACGACTTTAGCAATGGTGTTTTATAATCGAGTGCTTCTCCTGTATACGAAACAAATATGGTAGGAATACAAAGTGTATTTCCTAAAATAAAAGCAGGTGAAGTTGGGTCCCAAGCAGTATAACCCCTAGCTTCAAAAGTATTTCTAATTCCTCCATTTGGGAAACTTGATGCATCCGGCTCTTGCTGAATAAGTTCATTTCCACGGAAGTTTTCAATTGCTTTCCCTCCTCCTTCAGGATTTATAAAAGAGTCATGTTTTTCGGCAGTCGATCCCGTTAAGGGGTGAAACCAATGAGTATAATGCGTAGCTCCTTTACTAATAGACCACGCTTTCATAGAAGCAGCAATCTGAGCAGCTGCATCACGGTCAATTTTTGTGCCTTTTTCTATAGCACTCATTACCTTCTGAAAGGATTCATCAGTAAGATATTCTTTCATTGCTGAAAGATTGAAAGTCATCTCTCCAAAATATTCTGATGGCTTATTCTTAGGCATTTCATAATTTACCTTTTTTCTATTAAAAGTATCGGCTAAAGCTTTAAATCTGAGATTTTCCATTATAAATTTTTCGGGTAAGTACAGGATAAATACGGTAAACAAAGATAGATGATTTACTGAGAATATGACTTCTAACTGATAAGAGTTATTCAAAAATATTAACAGCTTTAAATATGAGGGTTAATCTGCATATACTTTTTTCTTAATCAAAAGTAGAACTACAGTCTTACCGACTTAAAATAACTTCTAAAATCAGTTAGCGAATCAAAAACCAGATCATGCTCTTTTAAAAGACGCTCTTTAGAAAAATGCCCATTTGCAATTAAAGCACAAGAGCTTCCAATAGTTTGGGCAACATGCAAATCATGAATAGTATCTCCAACAAAAAGAGTTTCTTGCGCAGCAAATCCCGACGATTTTAAAAGTCCCGCTGCCAGCTCAACTTTACCATTGGCCAAATGATTATCAATACCTTGTACATTAGAAAAATAAGATCGAATTCCTTTTGCAGTAAGGCTATCTTCTAAAGCATTATGCTCCATAGCAGAAAGAACCAACTGATTTATTCCTAAAGTTTTAAATTCTTTCAAATACTTAGGCACTTCAGGGAAAATAGGAGTATCAGCTAATTCTTTAAAATAACCATCCATAAATTCGTGACCAACTTGTTCAAAAGGCAATATCTCGAAATCAAAACCTAAGTTTGCATAATAGTCTTTTACGGGAAAATCAAAAACTTGCTTATATTTCTCACAAGTGAGTTCAGGTAATGCATATTTATCTAGTAAAACATTCATCACATTTACACACATCCTAACATCGTCTAAAAGCGTTCCGTTCCAATCCCAGATTAGCTGTTTTATTTTCCCCATTTCTTAATTGACTTTCTATATTCTTTCTCAAAATGCTCATTAAAAGCTAATTGTATTTTCCGCAGTAAAGTATTATTAACATTAAATGATAATTCATCTATTTCTGCTATTGGTAATATTTTAATAGAAGTGCCACATAAAAATGCAGCATCAAAAGATAAAAGATTAGCCTTATCTATTTTTGCATGCTCAACCAAAAGACCTAATACTTTTGCAACTTTCATTATTTCTGATCGTGTAATTCCGGGAAGAATTAGTGATTCATCAGGAGAAAACAAGATATTATCACGAATAAAGAACACATTTGAACGACTCCCCTCCGTTATTAAACCTTGTTTATTTACCAAAAGCAATTCAAAAACCTTGGCATCCGCAATTCTTTGTTCTACATCTTTTTTCCAAAGTTCACGATAAATTTTTTCTTTCGGATTCTTACGCTCTAATGACGTTAAAGTAACCCTAACACCTTGCTCAAAATCTTTTTCTGAAGGATAATAAGACTGAATACCATAAATTAAAATATTCTCGCCAAAAATGTCTATACGAATATTTGTATTGGAAAAATTATTTTTCCAAATAAGTTCTAAAATACTCTTTTCTAAACGGACTTTATCGGGTTTAAACCCCGGTTCGACAGTAGCCAAACTATTCAGCAATCTATTGCAATGTTGATCTAAGAAAAGGGGAATACCATTAACAAGTCGAATCACTTCATAAGCCACACCACTCTTTCCTTTATAATCTGTCTTAAATTTTGATTTAGGAATTAAAGTATAGTTGAAACTGACAACTTCAGTAGAATTACTTAGCATTAATAGTTTTTGACAAAAATATCAATAATTAGTTTAATTACTACGACAATTCCCTCCTCTGCCTCTAAATTCTTGTAATAAATGTCGGCGAAAACCATTTTCGGCATTTTGTAAAAGCAAAAGCTGTTTAGCCGAAATAACTTTTAAAAATTTCTGCTGATAATCTAAAACTAACTTCGACATAGAAGCAGTATGTTTATTAAAATAGTTTAAAAATTCCATTGCCTGTTCTTCTGTCATATCAGCAGCATCGCTAGGAAATGTAGCACGATAATCTCGTATTTCCGAAGCAAGTTTAGCTTTTTCCGCTTCCAATTCAAGATAAAGCGGCCAAAAATTTTGTGCTTCCTCAACGCTTAACTGCATTCTATCGGTAATAAATGCTATTTTTTGTGTACGATAACGTTTTTCCATTTCCAAACGTCTCCCCTGTCCTTGAGCAAAACCGCTGAAAGAAATCCAAAAGCTTAAAAATATTATAGTTGCTGTTTTCATAATTTTTATTTTTTAATATTCTGTTGAATATAGTTCTATAATCTCATCTGCGGAAAGATCATCCATTTCAAGTAAAGCATCCATTTCCTCATCAACGGAAAGTATATCTTCATCAGATACCAAAGCTAATTCGCTATATATTAGATCTTCATTATAATTTTGGAAATCGTTTATTGCCATAAGATCATCAACCGTAAAATAAGTGTTTGTGCCGCTTTTAATATTGGCGTTAAAAACAAAAACCCAAAGAGCTAACAACAACACAGCTGCAACAGCTAAAGAACTAATTTGAAGCCAATTACTCCTAAATTGACTAAAAGCAAAAGTTTTAACTTCCTTCTTTTTTTCTATTGGAAGATTATCTGCAAAGCGTTCAAAATAATCAGCAGGAGGCTTGGTAAAACCTGCATTTTTTGTCGGCTTTAGCAAATTATTAATTTTATCGTCTATTCTATCCTCTGTACTCATAACAATTATTTGACTAATTTAAACTTATTTAGTTTAATCTATTTCTAAGTATTTTTCAATTTTTTTTACTGCATGATGATAAGATGCTTTTAATGCGCCAACAGAAGTATTCAACACTTTAGATATTTCATCGTACTTCATCTCATCAAAATATTTCATATTAAATACCACTCTTTGTTTATCGGGCAGACCCAGTAATGCTTGCTGTAATTTTTTTTCAATTTCCGAACCGCTGAAAAAATTATCATCCTCTAAATCTTGTTTTAGCTTATCGCGATAATCTGATTCCGTTCCAAATATATAACGTTTCTTTTTTCGTAAGAAATCGAAAGTTTCATTTGTTGCTATCCTGTATATCCACGTATACAAATTGGAATCGGATCGGAAAGAAGACAAATTTTGCCAAATCTTAACAAAGGTATTCTGAGAAATATCATTAGCATCATCGTGAGAGTATACCATACGCCGAATGTGCCAGTAGATACGCTCTTGATAAGTCTTTACCAAGATTCTAAATCCTTGCTCACTCGTTGACTGATCAGCAACCAGCCGAATTATCTCTTTATCGGTATATTCTCTCAATTAATTAATTTACATTTCTTTTGATAGAAAAATATTAAAAAGGTTTAACGAGCTCTATAAATTTCATCCTAAATTTTGCTCTAATTCCTTTTTTAAAGTAGCTATTGCTTTTTTTACAATCGGCTTTTTGAGATTTTTTTCAGTATTGATAATAAGTTCTCCCAATTTTGCTGAAGGCTCATCAGATTTCAGCTTGCTGGCAGATGTATTTATAACTCTTACCATTTCTTCTTTAGCATTAACAACTTGCTCCCATGAAGTATTACTAATGTATAATTGCTGAGAAAGATTATGTTCAAACTCCTCTCTAATAGCTTGTATCAAGCGTGTTTGAAACTGAAAACTACTCAAACCCGGTTGGTTTTGACGTAAAATCAGATGTGCCGGCGATATACGCTCCAAAAATAGCACCATCCTCTCATAAGCCTGCATACGAACAGGAGTTAGCATTTTTGAATTTTCCTTTTGTAATTGCGCTTTCAGCTCTGACTTAAGCTCCAAAGCTTGCTTATCAAATACTTGTTTTAAAATAAAGTAAGCCGTTAAAAATACAACTATAGAAGGCATAGTATATTTTAATA
>JAGGWH010000174.1 GCA_021157585.1 Bacteroidales bacterium
TGAATTGCTTTCGATTTGTATCTTTGAAATATTGAACACAGTATCTACTGCCGTTTTTAATACTCGCCGCGAGTTGTGAATTGCTTTCGATTTGTATCTTTGAAATATTGAACACAGTATAGCTGTATTTAATATTCTGTTTAGCAATTAATTAAGTCGATATTTTGAATTAAAAAAGCTGTGTTAAATCAGGGTTTCGCTTAAAGTGAGACCCTGATTTTTTATTAAAACAACTCTAATTGTTGGGGTGTATCGGGTTTTTCGCTCTCTTTTTTTCCATAAAACAACTCAATCATTCCAAATTGCTTATCGGTAATATTTAAAATCCCCACATGCCCATTGGGTGGCAAAAAAGATTTTACACGTTTGATATGTACCTGAGCATTTTCCCTACTCGGACAATGACGTAAATAAATAGAAAACTGAAACATCGTAAAACCATCGCCAAGTAAGCGTTTCCTAAACAAACCGGCTTGCTTACGGTCTTTCTTGGTTTCCGTTGGTAAATCAAAAAAAACTAAAACCCACATAATACGGTATTGGTTTAAACTGCTTAAATTATCCAAGTTCAGGGTATTTTATTTTTCGTATTCCTCCTTCGTAACTGGCGGCTAAACTCGCTGTGGTTTGCTGTAAACCAACCATCAACGGACTTTTTTGCCCATCGATATAAATATCTATTACAGGAATCTGCAATAATTCTTTCTTTAATTCCGGTGTTAATTCACTTATCGAATCGTATTTAAGCATAATTTCCAAGACAAGCCGATCGACATAAGGTCGATATGGCTCCATAATATCGTCGGCCAAAGCATAGGCATTGTATCTATTATGATGATGAATACCCAATGTTGGCAAAAGACCGGAAGCCACCAAACTACGCGCTACTACGGCTCTTAAAATAGCATATCCATAATTTAAAAGATTATTGGGTTCTGCTTCAAACCTCCCTCGCACAAAACCTTCTTGATAATCGTTAAAAAGATTTTTCCAATAATAAGCCGCTGCCCTACCCTCGTAATTTTTCGGATCGCCGGAAGCAACCTGAGTTTCCCAATACCGCATATTTTCCGTATCGAAACCATGAATATCCAACAAAGCCAACTGGTTTCTGATCTTTGCTTTAATAGTTTGTTGCCATAGGTTTTTCTTAAGCGGCTGACTCGCATTAATTTGATAACGAAACCTTTCTTGCTGCAAAGTATTGCCTTCCAAATTCAACATTAAACCCTGTGGATGATGTCTCTCGTCGCAGGTAATTAAAGCTACATTATTATGCAGTAATTTCGAAATTAAGGTTTGAGAAATCGTTAATCGGAATGCATCTAAAATGACTACTCCAATATCTTCAATTGGAATTCGAACGTCTTCCTTCTGTCTATCGGCAAAAGAAATTACCAATTGTTTATTAGTAGTATGCAGATAGGCATCGTTACCAAAATATAGGGTTCTTTTTATCATCTCAATAAGTTCGCTGCAACCAACGCATTAAAAATACATCATACACACAAAAACTCGATCCATCTTTAGAGGCAGATTCTAAAATCATTTCCTTCTCAAGCAGGGCATCAAGTATTCGTTTAATGGTAGAGGCAGCTCCTAAATCGTATTTTCTAGAAAATTCCTGAGTATAAATTTGCGAAACACTTTCCTCTTTTGCCAAAGCCACCATAAAATTCCATTGCTTAGAAGTTATCAGTTTGCGATACTGAAAATAAACCGGCTCGTTTTCATTCAATAGCTGTAAACATTCCTTTTTTACAATATCTACATCTATCTTTCTGTAGTTATATAATCGATTACAAATACTTTGCGTATAAAAAGTATAGCCCTTTGTCCAATCCATAAGGTAATCGATACTCTCTGTAGATATATTCCGTTTCCCTTTCTCAAAATTCTGACGTATGAATAATTTATACTTATCAGCTTGAATGGACTCCAAATTGATAAACTGCGTGCTGGCATAAAATGGTCTTTTAGCGCTCAAAAACATTTCCATCAAGGTATGCTTTTGGCTCCCACTAAAAATAAAATTAACATGCTTAAGCTGTTGAATACACGTTCTTAAAAGTGCTTCAATATTTTTTTCAGGATAATTTGCAATTTGCTGAAATTCATCAATAGCCACCACAACAGGTTTTGATTGCAAATCGATAAACTGCAATAACTTTTGCAATGTAAATTCCTGATCACTTACCGATTGAAAATTGAATTGCACCTGTGGAGCACCCGTAATTTCATCGAAAGAAAAAAGAGGGCGGAAGCTTCTCAGTAATTTCATAAACTTCTTCCCTACGGAAGACTTTATGCTAAATTTTTCAAGAATAGCTTCGGCCAATAACATAATAAAATCAGACAAGTTTCGACTTGAATAAATATCGACATAAACAAAATCCATACTCTTTTCCTCTTCTAAATGTTCAAAAAAACGATATATCAAACCTGTTTTTCCCAATCTTCGAGGCGATATTAGTGTGGTATCTATGCCATTCTTGGCATTCCTAAACAATAGGTCAAGTTCTTCTTCCCTGTTGCAAAAATAACTCTTTGAAATATATTTCTTTACTAGAAAGGGATTTATGTCTTTTTTCATGGTTCAAAATTTTTATATACCCAAAGATAAAACAAAATTTTACGTTTCGCAAATTGCGTAATGCATAAAGCGAAATAAAACTTAGAAATAGGAGCGTTAATTTAAATTATTAATCCTCCCCATTCTTTGTGCTACGCTCTAAACTACCTACCTCCAATTAGCTTAGGTTTATTTTCATCTTAAATCCAAGTTAATTCTCATATTATATCAATTTCCCCTTCCTCAAACCAGCATAATCCCTAGCCGCAGAAAATTCTTAGCAACTGCTTTTGGTAGTTGCTTTTTTCCTTCCCACCAAATAAAATCCAACGCAATTTTTACAGCGAATTGAGTATAATCCTGCCGTTTTTTAAATAAAACATAAAGCTACAAATAATTTTATTTATACACCTTAAAAAATTTGTATCTTTAAAAAAAATAGGAGGAACTATGAGTAACCAAAACTTAGATTGCGTTTATGTTGGAACAACACTTAATGCCAATTATTTAAAAAGTGCTTTACACGAAAATAATATTGAATGTATTGTACGTGATCTTCTTCAAGAAAGCTCAATGGCAGGCTTTGCCGCAGCAAGCACCAATAATGCAGCAAAAGTATTTGTTGCAGAACAAGACCTTGAACGTGCTGAGGAGATTGTTTTTAATCTTTTTAAAGAAAGCAAATAAGCGTATTCCGATTTGTAAATTCTACTTCTACACTTTAGCAAGTAATTGCTAACCAGAGCCTTATTTAAAATTTTCAAGAATACCAAAATCTTAAATAGAAAATTATTTTCTTTTCAAGCCCTTACATTTTTTTTGAAGCCTGAAAAATTATCCGTATTCTTACACTTATTTTTTGACTAAATTGACCAATATACTGTGAAAAAATCAAACCTAAAACTCTGGGAAGCTTTCTTACCTGTAATAATCTTAATCGGAATGCTAGCCTTTAACGTTTACGTTTACGGAGGCGATGCCTTAGAAGGTAGTAATCAATTTATTTTACTGTTGGGAGGAGCTGTTGCTGCTATTGTAGGTTTCTTTCACAAAATACCCTATAAAAAAATGATTGGTGCAGTAGCCGAAAATCTAAAATCGACAAGTGGCGCAATTTTAATCTTGCTTATGGTTGGTTCATTAGCAGGAACTTGGTTAATTAGCGGTATAATTCCTGCAATGATTTATTACGGCTTACAGATTCTAAATCCGACTGTATTTTTACCTGCTACGGTTCTTATTAGCTCGTTTATTTCTATTGCTACAGGAAGTTCTTGGACAACCTCTGCCACTATCGGTATCGCTTTTATGGGAATTGGCGGTGCTCTGGGCTTTCCTCTTCCAATGGTGGCAGGAGCTGTTCTTTCCGGAGCTTATTTTGGTGATAAATTATCGCCTATGTCAGACACTACCAACTTAGCCCCTGCTATGGCCGGAACCGATTTATTTACCCACATCAGATATATGATGATTACAACAATACCAACCTATATTATTACCTTAATAGTTTTTATAATTTTAGGATTAAATATGAATATCGCAGGAGAAACAAATGTTAGCGATATATCTCTTGCTATTAAAGAAACTTTTCAAATAAATGCTTGGCTATTTCTTGTTCCTGGAATGGTTATTTTATTAATTATTTTTAAAACAGAACCTCTAATTGCTTTATTGGCAGGAACTATTGCCGGTGCAATCTTTGCATTGATTTTTCAAATTCCTCTACTACACGAAATAAGCGGAACAGAAACTCTTACTTTTCAAAGTATTTACCGCGTTATAATGGATTCTATCACCATTAAAACAACCATAGAAACAACTAATCCTATTCTTCAAAATCTGTTTGTAGCTAAAGGAATGGCAGGAATGTTACCCACTATATGGTTAATAATTTGTGCTATGGTTTTTGGTGGTATTATGGAAGCTATAGGTGCTTTATCAAGAATTAGCGATGCCCTATTAAAAATGGCAAACTCAATATTCGGATTATTTGCCAGTACAGTTGCAAGTTGTTTAACTTTAAACTTAACCGCCTCTGACCAATATCTAGCTATTGTTGTTCCGGGTAGAATGTTCGCCGAAGCCTACAAAGAAAAAGGTTTAGCTCCAGAAAATTTAAGTCGTACATTAGAAGACTCCGGAACTGTAACTTCTGTTTTAGTTCCTTGGAATACCTGCGGAGCATACCAATCAGGAGTTTTAGGTGTTGACACTTTAAGTTATATACCCTATGCCGTATTTAATTATTTAAGTCCTTTTACAACTTTATTAGTTGCTGCTTTTCGTATAAAAATAAGAATGATAAAAAACAAAAAAGCTGATACATTGAGTTAATAAATAATTAGAAAATAATATCTATTATTATATGTTGCGCTCCGCGCGAAATCAAAGCTTTCACATTAAATTTTTCTTTGTAATTTGCAATTTTTACAAGACTTATTACAAAACATATGCTCAACTTTAGAATAAACGGACAAACAATTCAATATCAAGGAAATCAAGACAAAAGTCTACTTACATATTTACGCGAAGACTTACAAATTACTTCGGCAAAAGATGGCTGTTCAGGTCAAGGTAGCTGTGGTGCTTGTATGGTAAACATTAACGGAAAAGCTAAATTGGCTTGTCTTACTAAGCTCTCAAAACTTCAAAATGCCGAGGTTAAAACACTGGAAGGGCTTGAAACAAAACGCTCAGAAACTATCGCCGGTGCTTTCGTGGAAAAAGGAGCCGTTCAATGCGGATTTTGTACGCCGGGCATTATTATGTCGACCAATGTTCTGTTAAACAATAATTCTAATCCTTCAAAACAAGAAATAGAAAAGGCGTTAAAACCACATCTTTGTCGCTGTACCGGTTATGTAAAGATAATTGAAGGAATAGAATACGCTAGCAGCCTGTTAAATCAAGACATTCCATCTCATCTCGATTTTAAACAAAAAGGAATTGGAGAATCTCTACCAAAGTATAAAGGTTTAGAAACGGCTTTAGGAAAACGTCATTTTGTGAACGATATGCATATCGAAGGCATGCTTCATGCAGCACTTCGCTACAGTGACCATCCCAAAGCAAAAGTAATTTCTATAAATAAATATGATGCGGAAAAACTTCCCGGGGTTATTCAAGTTTTTACAGCTAAAGATGTTCCCGGAACATTAACTACGGGCTTAATCACTCAAGACTGGCCACTAATGATTCCTTGCGGAGATACTACAAATTATATTGGTGATGTCATTGCAGGAGTTGTAGCCGAAACAGAAGAAATTGCCCGTGAAGCTGCTGCTTTAATTCAAGTTGACTACGAAGTTCTAGAACCGGTTACTGATATGCATTTGGCTTTAAAACCTGATGCTGTAAGAGTTCATAGCGACAAAGAAAATCTACTTGCAAAAACCCGAATCAAAATAGGCGATAAATTTGAAGCAATAAAAAATGAAGCTGACTTTGTTGTTAGCGGAAAATTTGAAACCCAACGTATAGAACACGCCTTTTTAGAAACAGAGACAGCTATTGCTAGTCCTACAGAGAATGGAATTCATATTTTCTCGGGCGGTCAAGGGGTTTATGTTGAAAGAAAATTAATTGCTACTATTTTAGATTTAGCAGAAGAGCAAGTGGAAATAACACTTGTTCCATCAGGTGGTGGTTTTGGAGGAAAAGAAGATTTAACGGTGCAAGGTCACGTAGCCTTATTTGCTCACCTTCTTCAAAAAGCTGTTAAACTTCATCTTTCTCGCGAGGATTCATTACGTATGCATCCCAAGCGTCATCCTGTATATATGGATATGCAGCTAACAGCCAACAAAGATGGAATGTTAAGTGGGATTAAGCTTTATGCTGTTGGCGACACCGGAGCTTACGCTTCCGTAGGCGATAAAGTTTTAGAACGCGTAGCCGGTCATGCCACGGGAGGTTATTACGTTCCTAATGTAGATATTGAAGCTCTTACCGTTTACACTAACAATATTCCTTGCGGTGCTATGCGCGGCTTTGGTGCTAATCAAGTTGCTTTTGCCTTAGAGAGTCTGGTTGATGAGATTTGCGAAAAAGGAAACTTCGACCGATGGAAATTCCGCTACGATAATGCATTAACCGAAGGTTTAAGTACATCTACAGGTCAAGTGCTTGAAAAAGGTGTTGGTATTCGCGCTTCTTTAGAAGCCGTGAAAAATGATTTCTATTCCAATAAATTTACAGGTTTAGCTTGTGCAATAAAAAATTCCGGTGTTGGAAATGGTATGATAGACGAAAGTAAAACTATCATCCGCATCGAATCAGAAAACAAAATAATCATCCATCACGGCTGGACAGAAATGGGACAAGGAATCCATAATATGGCAATCCAATCGCTTTGCGAAGAGACTGGATTAAAAGCCGAAATAATGGATGTTGTTGTGGATACTTCCTTGGAAATTCCAACGGGAATGACAACCTCATCAAGAGCTACTGCCTTATTAGGAAATGCAATTATAGACGCAGCAAAAAAGATAAATAAAGACCTGAAGACAAAGACTTTAAAAGATTTGGTCGGAAATTCTTATTTCGGGGAATTTATTGTGGATTGGACTACCAAACCCGGTGATAAAACAAAAAAATCTATTACCCATTATTCTTATGGATATGCGGCTCAGTTAGTTGTTTTAAACGATGACGGTTCAATTAAGAAAGTTGTTGCAGCACATGATGCCGGAAAAATTATGAATCCAACTTTATTTGAAGGACAAATAGAAGGTGCTGTTGCAATGGGATTAGGATATGCTATTTCAGAAGATTTCCCAATGGAAAATGGCTTTCCAAAAAGCTTTAAGCTCAATAAAGTTGGAGTTCTGAAAGCACATCAACTCCCTGAAATTATAGTAAAAGGTGTTGAAGTTACCGATCCTGTCGGCCCTTATGGAGCAAAGGGTGTTGGAGAAATAGGCTTGGTTCCCACAGCTGCCGCCGTTGCTAATGCTTTTTATCAATTCGATAAGATTAGAAGGTATAAGCTGCCGCTTCAGAAAATATCAACATCAAAAAAATGATTACAGTAAATATTGAGCAATCTAAAAAAATTGGAGAAATCGTAAAAACGCTGAAATTTAGACCTTCGTTTTACGAACGCGATTTCATTCAAGTTGATTCTCCACTTAAAATGGCTATGCATTTCTATGCCGTTGGAATTTGTCATCAAACTTACCATCTTGCAAACCCCAAACTGAACCTCTATGGTTGGGATTTCTTAGAATACGGTTTCTTGGACATTTTGAAAAACGCTCCTTATCTATTTGATACTAAAGAACTAATAAAATTATCTCAGCAAGAGTTAATCGAAAAAATAAAACCTTTTTTTGCCGAAGATAATAAACCCGAAAAATGCACTTTAGACACACTCGAAGAACGTGCAGATTTATTGTTAGACATGGCCAAAGGATTGCAAAAACATTTCGACGGAAAAATAGAAAATCTTTTTCTTCACTCCGATTGGGAAAAAACACAAAATGCAGAAAGTCTATACAAATATTTGCGCTTATTCGAAGCCTATTCCGATCCTCTCCAGAAAAAATCGGGAGTATTCTTAAAATTAATTGCCGATGCTAACCTTATTAATTTTGATAAGCTCGTAAATGTAATCCCCATTATGGATTATCATATGCAACGCGTTTTATTACGAACAGGCTGTGTAGAAGTAAATAATGAAGATTTAAAAATAAAATTACAAAAGCATCAGCCAATTGCAGATGATGAGCCAATACGAAAAGCCTGTATTGAAGCCATGAACATTATCGCCCAAACATCTGCATATCATCCATTTAAGATGAATGATATTTTTTACACTTTAGGAAGGAGTTGTTGCAACGAAAATACTTTATGCCGGACGCATACTTGCGAAAAAACACCTTGCACATTAACCCGAGCTGTAGTCTTAGAATCACACGACCAATGTATTTTCCAAACAGTTTGCAAAGGAGCCACAGACGATAACTATCACAAATTTTGGCAACCAATAGTTAAAACTCACTTCTATTAGATTTATATTCCGTTCTTTTTCTCTATATTTGATTGATTAAAAAACGCAGAAATGAAAAAATTTAAGATTATTACCCTATCTATTCTTTTAGGTATAGTACTTATAGCAGCAGCAGCTTGGTTAGCATTAAAAGATACAGCTCCAAAATATTCCGGAGAAATACAATTATCTGCTTTGCAGGATGAAGTAAAAATAACCTATGATGAGTTTGGCGTTCCGTATATAGACGCACAGAATGCAAATGACGCCTATTTTGCTCTTGGTTATGTTCACGCTCAAGAACGACTTTTCCAAATGGAAATGATTCGCAGATTACCCTCCGGAAGACTTGCCGAAATTCTTGGTCCTGATTTAATCAGTGTAGATAAAAGCATGCTATCATTAGGAATTCGTACTATGGGAGAGCGTTCAGCCGCAAAATATTTTAGCAAAATTGATGCTCCATTTAAAGAAACGTCTATGGCATACTTAAATGGAATTAATAAATTTATCGACGACGATAATTTACCTATTGAATTTACATTAATGGGATTTAAACCAGAACATTTTGTACCGGCCGATATATATACTACTATTGGTTATATGTCGCTTACTTTTTCACTGGCCTTAAGTCAAGATCCTTTAGTTACTCAAATAAACGAGACATTAGGAAACCGCTATTTAATTGATTTAGGTATTGATTCTGCTTCTAACGCTCTAAACTTCCCAACAGAAAAAACGCAAGTTCTTTCAATGTTAAATACATCTTATCAAAATGTTTTCAATCAAATTCCATTACCTGTTTGGGAAGCATCTAATAATTGGGCTATAAGTGCAAAAAGATCTAAATCAGGAAAAGTTTTATTAGCTAACGATACTCATATTTCCTATTCTCAACCTTCAGTATGGTACGAAGCGGTTATTAATTACCCGGGCTTCAATATGGCCGGATATTATTTAGCCGGAGTTCCTTTTGCCGTGATGGGACATAACGATCGTATGGGCTGGGGATTAACAATTTTCCCTTTCGATAATATGGATTTGTATCGCGAAAAACAAAATCCCGAAAATAATGATCAATATTGGGTAAACGATCATTGGGAAAACTATAAATACATTTCACATACCATTGCTGTTAAAGATCAAGAAGATGTAATCTACAATTTGCGTACAACACGACATGGTCCAATTTTAAATGATGTATATCCCGATGTTGCAGTATTTGACAATAGTCCCATTAGTTTTTGGTGGGCAATAAATAATGTAGAATCAGAGGCTGTAGAAGCATTATATAAATTTAATACTGCAGAAAATATTGAAGAATTTGGACAGGCTATTGACAAAGTAGATGTGTTAGGATTAAATATTGTTTATGGCGATACCGATGACAATATTGCTTGGTGGGGAACCGGAAGAATTCCTAAGCGCGCTCCTCACGTAAACCCAAGTTTGATTTTAGACGGAGCCAGTGGAAAAGACGAAGTTTTAGGGTTTTACCCCATAGATAAAAATCCAAGGAGTATAAATCCCGAAAATGGTTTTGTACATACATCTAATAATGCTCCTCCTAAAGTGGACGGAATATTTTATCCCGGTTATTATTATCCCGGAATTCGTGCCGATCGTATAGAGGAACTTTTTGAATCAAAAGAGTTTTGGGATGTTGAAAGCATGAAAATTATTCAAAATGATAATTTTGGAATAAGAGATTATTTTATTGTTCAAGCTGTATTACTTCCTCTTTTAGATGTTACAGACAAGAGTGAAATTTATTCAAAAACTGTTGACGCTCTTAGAAATTGGGATGGAAAAACAGACATTAAATCAACAGGCGCAGTAATTTATAATCAGTTTCTCTATTTTGCTCTCGAAAATTTAGTAAAAGACGAAATGGGAGAAGAATTATTTCCAAAGTTTGCCAACTCCCTTTTATTAAAAAGTAATATCGATAGAATTTTCAATGATTCAACATCCATTTGGTGGGACAATATAAACACACCGGATATTGTTGAAGGAAGAGCTACACTTTTAAGCGATGCTTTTGATAAAACAGTTACAGCATTAAAAAAGCAATTTGGTCCCGAAATAAATACTTGGCAGTGGGGTAAAGTACATACTGTTACTCACGTTCACCCTATTGGGCGCAAAGCTCCTTTTGATAAAATTTTTAATGTTGGACCATTCCCTAAATCAGGAAGTAATGAAGTTGTAGATAAAGAAGCCTTCGATTATAATGCTGATGGTTTATATCCTGCAAGATCAGGACCGGCAATGCGCCTACTAATGGACTTTGCTAATACACAAGAAGCACTCTCTATTATTCCTACCGGAGAGTCGGGGAATTTTTTAAGCCCTCACTATGCCGACCAAGCAGAAATGTTTATTAATGGAGAATATAAAACGATATTTTTAAAATCGGAGGATATCAAGAAGAAAACTGTATTAACACTAAAACCCGAATAGGTATTATAGCTCCAGCACATCTGTAACAGTAACCAAAATAATTTAATCCATTGCCTTAAAAACGTACGGCATCGGTAAAGCAATGGGTAATTTTACTTGATGAAATCATTCACTTTTATTATGTTTGCATAACTTATTTTGCAAATCAAAAATTAGAATAAAACTTAAACAATGATTCCACAGCAAATATATCGACCCAAAAACAATATCCGTATAATTACTGCCGCCTCTTTATTTGATGGCCACGATGCTGCTATCAATGTGATGCGACGCATCATACAATTCAGTGGGGCCGAAGTTATCCATTTAGGTCATAACCGTTCTGTTCAGGAAATTGTTGATTGCGCCATACAAGAAGATGCTCAAGCTATAGCTATAACATCTTATCAAGGAGGACATATTGAATTTTTTAAATATATGTACGATCTCCTTCAGGAACAAGGATGTGGACACATCAAACTTTTTGGTGGCGGTGGTGGAGTTATCCTTCCAACTGAAATTGAAGAATTACACAACTACGGTATTGCAAGAATTTATTCTCCGGATGATGGACGAAAAATGGGATTGCAAGGAATGATAAATGATTTGCTAAAACAAGCCGACTTTCCAACAGGGAAAAATGTTAAGGTTGATATTCAAAAAATAGAAAAACAAGACAAACATCATATTGCTCAGCTTATTTCTGCAGCCGAAAACTACCCTGAAGAATTTAACACTCAATTTGCTGATATTCAAGCGAAATGCAAAAACATTAATATCCCTGTAATAGGAATAACAGGAACCGGAGGTTCAGGAAAATCATCTTTAGTTGATGAATTGGTAAGACGATATTTAGAAGATTTTGACGATAAAACCATCGCCATTATCTCCGTCGATCCTTCTAAACGCAAAACTGGAGGAGCACTTTTAGGCGACCGTATCCGAATGAACAGTATCAACAATTCCAGAGTTTATATGAGGTCGCTTGCTACCAGACAAGCAAATTTAGCTCTGTCTCGTTATGTACAAGATGCACTTTGCCTCATAAAAAATGCAAAATTCGATTTGATAATTCTCGAAACTTCAGGAATTGGACAGTCAGATACTGAAATTACAGAACATAGCGATATTAGTTTATACGTAATGACCCCCGACTATGGTGCAGCAACTCAATTAGAAAAAATTGATATGCTCGATTTTGCCAATTTTATCGCTTTAAATAAATTTGATAAAAGAGGTGCTTTAGATGCTTTACGCGATGTAAAAAAACAATATGCTCGTAATCACCAACTTTGGGATGCCAAAGAAGATGATTTGCCCATTTTCGGAACAGTAGCCTCTTCTTTCCACGACCCGGGTATTGTTAAGCTCTATAAAGCACTTATGTTAAAAGTAAATGAATTGATACCAGGGAAATTTGTATCTCATTTAGTAAGAGATAAAATTGTTCCTAAAAAGAATTTTATAATACCGCCAAACAGAACTCGTTACCTGTCAGAAATTTCAGAAACAATCAGAAACTATAATATCTGGACAGAAGAACAAGCCGATATTGCACAAAGACTCTACGGACTTAAAGTTGCTAAAACAGAGTTAGAAAATTCTAAAGCCGATAAAAATGCCATAGCTATATTACAAGATACATATAGTACTTTGGAATTAGATTTAGATGGACGCAATAAATTAATTATTGAAAATTGGAAAGCAAAAATAGAGCAATTTAATAATCCCGAATATATTTATAAAGTTAGAAATAAAGAAATCAAAATAGCAACGAAAGTTAAAACACTCTCCGGATTAAGTATGAATAAAATATCGCTTCCTAAATACCAAGCTTGGGGAGATATTTTAAAATGGAATTTACGCGAAAATGTTCCAGGCGAATTTCCTTATGCTGCCGGCGTTTTCCCTTTTAAAAGAGAAGGAGAAGATCCGACGCGTATGTTTGCCGGTGAAGGCGGTCCGGAACGTACCAATAAACGTTTCCATTATGTTTCCTACGGACTTCCGGCTAAAAGATTATCAACAGCTTTTGATTCGGTAACTCTCTATGGAGAAAATCCCGATCGACGCCCCGATATTTATGGTAAAATTGGTAATTCCGGTGTTTCTATTGCTTGTTTAGACGATGCAAAAAAACTTTATTCCGGTTTTGATTTGGCTAATCCTATGACTTCCGTTTCTATGACAATAAACGGACCGGCACCAATTATGGTAGGCTATTTTATGAATGCTGCTATCGATCAACAATGCGAAATTTACATTAAAAAAAACGGGCTTGAAAAAGAAGTTGAAGCTAAAATAGCTGCTATTTATAAAGCAAAAAAAACTAATCGCCCTGCTTATCAAGGAGAACTACCTGAAGGCAATAATGGATTAGGATTGATGCTGCTTGGCGTTACCGGCGATATGGTTTTACCAACTAAAGTTTACGAAAAAATCAAAGCCGAGACACTTTCAAAAGTCAGAGGCACAGTACAAGCCGATATTCTAAAAGAAGATCAAGCACAAAATACCTGCATCTATTCCACCGATTTTTCTTTAAAACTAATGGGCGATGTACAACAGTATTTTATCGATCATCAAATAAATAATTTTTATAGTGTTTCTATTTCCGGCTATCATATTGCAGAAGCCGGAGCAAATCCAATTACCCAATTGGCTTTAACCTTAGCTAATGGCTTTACCTATGTTGAGTATTACGTATCAAGAGGCATGGATATCAATAAGTTTGCTCCCAATCTCTCTTTCTTTTTCAGCAATGGAATAGATCCCGAATATTCGGTTATTGGTCGTGTGGCAAGGATTATTTGGGCCAAAGCGATGAAACTAAAGTTCAAAGCCAACGAACGTTCACAAAAATTAAAATATCATATTCAAACTTCAGGACGTTCTCTTCATGCTCAAGAAATTGATTTTAATGATATCCGAACAACTCTTCAAGCACTTTATGCCATTTACGATAATTGTAACTCCCTGCATACTAATGCTTACGACGAAGCAATTACAACACCAACAGAAGAATCTGTTCGTCGTGCAATGGCTATTCAACTAATTATCAATCACGAATTAGGCCTAGCAAAAAATCAAAATCCACTACAAGGTTCTTTTATCATTGAAGAATTAACCGATTTAGTTGAAGAAGCAGTAATGGCAGAGTTTGATAGAATTACCGAAAGAGGTGGCGTTTTAGGAGCCATGGAAACCATGTATCAACGTTCTAAAATTCAAGAAGAGAGTCTTTATTACGAAAAGTTAAAACATAGTGGAGAACTCCCAATTATGGGTGTAAATACATTCCTGAATTCAAAAGGATCTCCAACATTAATTCCTCAGGAAGTTATTCGTGCCACTACAAAAGAGAAAGAATATCAAATTGAAATGTTAGAACATTTACAATTAACTTTTAAAGACGAAGCAAAAAATTTAATTCAAGAATTAAAAGAAACAGCCCGTCAGAATGCTAATATTTTCGACACTCTAATGGAAACAACTAAAAAGTGTTCCATCGGACAAATTACTGGAGCTCTTTTTGAAATTGGCGGACAGTATCGGAGAAATATGTAATTCCCAACTAACTATTTTACCATACTCACTTTCAACATATTAGTTTTATGACTTAAATGCATAGGAGTGCTTGCTACATGAATAACATAATCACCTGTTTTAATTGCTCCCTTATCTTTCAATATTTGTATAGATAAATCAATAGCTTTATCAACATTTTGAATTTTGGTTATATAAAAAGCTCTAACACCCCAGAGTAACGACAAGGCACTCATTAGCTCTTTACGTTGAGTTATGGCATAAATATCTGCTTTAGGTCTATAACCCGATATTGTTTTAGCCGTATTTCCTTCATCGGTGAATGTAATAATAGCTTTTGCTCCTACCCTTTCAGCCATTAATGATGCACTATAACAAATATTATCCCGTATAAAGCGAGGAGAATCTAATTTTGGAGGAACGCCTCTATTATAATTATATCTATTTGTTTCGGTATGCTGAATAATTTTATGCATACTTTCAATAGTTTCTACTGGAAACTTACCAACCGAAGTTTCTCCACTAAGCATAACGGTATCTACACCATCAATAACCGCATTTGCAACATCATTAGCTTCTGCTCGTGTTGGTCTAAAATTCGTTATCATACTCTCCATCATTTGTGTAGCAACAATAACAGGAACCGAAGCATCCATACATTTTTCTACTATTTCTTTTTGTAAGAGAGGAACCATATCAAAAGGCATCTCAACACCCAAATCACCTCTTGCCACCATTATGGCATCTGTCTCAGCCAAAATCGCATCTAAATTTTCAACAGCCTGCGGTTTTTCTATTTTCGAAATAACATAAATATTCTTACGCTTTCTCTTAATTAATTGTTTTAATTCAATTACATCACTTACACGCCTAACAAAAGACAAAGCAATCCAGTCTACATTCTGCTCTAAAGCAAATGCAGCATCTTCAATATCTTTTTCGGTTAAGCTGGGAAGCGATATATCTGTATTTGGTAAGTTTACTCCTTTAAATGACGACAAATCGCCACCATAAATAACTTTAGCTGTTACAGAATTTAGTCTATTGGTCTTTACAACCTCCAATTTAAGTTTTCCATCATCAACTAAAATACTATCTCCAGGATTTACATCCTGAGGAAACTCCTGATAACTCATATAAACTTTTGAAGAGTTTCCCAAACATTTTTCTGTTACAAATTCAAGAGTAGATCCTTTTTTTAATATCGCTTTACCATTTTCTATTTCACCAATACGCAATTTAGGACCTTGCAAATCAGCCATAATTGCAACATCGGTATCCATTTCACTATTTAGTTCTCTTATTGTGTTTATAACTTCTTTCGCATCGCTATAGTTACTATGAGAAAAATTTATTCTACAAACATCTAATCCTGCTTCAAACATTTTTTTAAGCGTCTCTTTATCGGAAGATGCAGGACCAAGAGTTGCAATTATTTTTGTTCTTGAAAAATCATTTATCATACAAAAAATATATCTAAAAATTAAAATTTATTCTGCAAATGTACTTAGAAATATCACCTAAAAAAGAACATGATATTTTTATATTTGTTTCAAGATTATTATATTTACCGAACTTCTTACTTTTTTTTATATTTTCGTTCAATCTAACACTACTCAGAAATGATTTCAAAAGAAATATTAGTCATTTACCCCGAAGCGGAAACAACAAAGATTGCTGTCTATAGGGGAAATAACATAATTTTTTTAAAAACTATAAAGCATAAAGCCGAGGTATTAAAAAAATTCAATACAACTATCGAACAAATTGACTATCGTTATCAGACTATAAAATCAGAGCTAAAAGATAACGATGTGTACTCTAATGAAATAACGGCAATTACAGCTCGCGGAGGTTTGATAAAGCCTCTAAAACAAGCAGGTGTTTATCTTATAAACGATAAAATGATTGAAGACCTTAAAAAAGGTTATCAAGGCGTACACGAAACCAATCTTGGAGGTATTTTAGCCAGTTTATTAGCAAAGGATTTCAAAAATGCTCAAGCATTTTTAGCAGACCCTGTAGTTGTTGATGAATTAGACGATATAGCCAGAGTTACCGGTCATCCGCTTTTCAAAAGAAAATCTATTTTTCACGCATTAAATCAAAAATATGTAGCTCGTAAATATGCCAAATCAAATGCTAATTGTTATGACGATTTACGCTTAGTTGTTGCACATGTTGGAGGTGGTGGAATATCTATAGGTGCACATAAAAGAGGTCGTGTTGTAGATGTAAATCAAGCCTTTGATGGCGGAGGTCCTTTTTCTCTAACCAGAACAGGATCTTTACCTGTTGGCAAGTTAATAGAAGTATGTTTTAGCGGGAAATACACTGAAACAGAAATCCGAAAAATGGTCACATCAGAAGGAGGATTAAAAGCTTATCTGGGAATCTCAAATATCCACGAAATTAACAAACGTATTGAAGAAGGTGATAGCGAAGCCGAATTTTACGCAAAAGCAATGGGTTATCAAATTGCTAAATATATTGGTTCAGCCTGTGCCGTACTAGATTTTAATGTCGATGCCATTATCTTAAGCGGACAAATATTTAATTATAATCGATTTACTGAATATATAAGTTTTAAAGTCAAAAAAATTGCACCAATAGCCGTTTTCCAAAGTGTAAACGATATGGATGCTTTAGCTATGAATGCATTATTAGCTATTCAAGGCGAAATTGCAATTCACGAATACAAATAAATTTTACTCCCCCTCTAAAAGAACTAACATGCATTGGATAGAAGAAGCAGAACAAAACAAGAATAAACGTGAAAGCAAACGTAAAAATATTCATACTAAGATAGACCAGAAGAAAGATGACGTCCAAAAAAACTGGGAGAAAAATAACCAGCGGTATACTAAGCTTATTAAAAGCATAAGTGAATATACCGATAGAATAAACAATCTTCCAAGAGAATCTCGATTAGAATTTGGACGTATAGAGACTAAACATAAAGATTCATCTCTTCACAATCATTTAGTTAAATATTCGAGCAGTAGAAGAAGAATAGTAAGAAAATTTAATAGCATCTTCTCTCCTTTCAAAGCAAAACACTACAAGAATACACGGAATATCTTTATTAGCCTTTCTCGTAAAATAGGCTATATTTATATTGAAACAAAAGAGATATATGCTCCAAGAATCCGCTTAAACGAAGAAGAAGAATCCGGAATTTTTACATTCCTACATAAACTTAAAGCAAAAGAAAGGTCAATTGTTAAGCGCTCAAAGAGTCACATGAAAATTTCGGATATCAATAACGACTTTATACTCTATTTTATTGATTTCTTAGCTTTTAAGAATAACGGGAAAAAATATTTCATCACAGACGACACCTCCGAAATATCAGAAGAGTTTTAATTCTATACCTCTAAATAATTTCGTTAACACTCTGTAGTAAAATCTAAATTACATTGGAATTGTATTACCTTTGCACCAAAATTACAGAAAGCAAATAATGAAGTTTAAAATTGGAGATAAGGTAAAATTCTTAAACGAACAAGGTGGCGGTTTTATTACTAAAATTGAAACTCCGAGCTTAGTATATGTTAAGACCTCCGACGGCTTTGATATCCCATTCTCGACAACAGAATTAATTAAAATTGAAGTAAAAACAGCTTCGGCAAATTTCTTTGATGAAGATTTCGGGAATCACGAAAAACTAAGCGAAGATGAAATACAAGAAATGGAAGCCGATGCCAAAATAGAGCCTCTTGCCCATAAGAGAAGCGATATGCTAAAAGAAGGGATTAGCTTAGCATTTGTCCCTCAAAATCAAAACAGAACCTTATTTGGATTAATTGATGTTGTTCTGATAAATAATAGTCCTTTCAATGTTTTGTTTGCATTTTTCCTTAAGGATGAGGATAAATTCCAAGGGCAGGATTATGATGCCATTGAGCCTTTCTCAACTTTTTTACTCGACAGCATAGATCGTGATGAATTAGCAAACTGGATTGAAGGTAATGTTCAAGCAATGTTTTTTGCTTCTACTATGGATAAACTTATAAGTCCTGTAAACGAATTCTTTAAAATAAAAGGGAGCAAACTATATCACGAAAATAATTATAAAACCATAGATGTATTAGAAAAAAAGGCTTTCGTTCATCAACTTAGTGATTTAAAATATCAAACATTAATAAGTAAGACAGAGGAAACAGCTAATACACAATCTACTATGTTAGGGCGCGATATAGAACAAGCTTTAGGAATAAAAAAATCGCTTATAGAAAAGCATAAAATTGGCTTATTAGAAGCCGAAATTGATTTACATATCTCTGCATTAGATCCTGATTATCAGAATTTAGAAAAGAATGAGATTATGAAAATTCAGCTCGATTATTTTGAAAAAACACTTGAAGATGCAATGATACACCAATATCAAAAATTAATTTATATTCACGGTATTGGAAATGGTATCTTAAAAAATGAATTAAGAAGAATTTTGAGAAGCTATCCTGATATTCAGGTAAAAGAAGCTGCATTTAGTAACTACGGCTACGGAGCCATAGAAGTTCATATACATTATAGATAAGATTGTTATAAGGATACGTTGTGTTCTTAGTGTATTCCTTTGAGCTACTTTGTGGTAAAAACAATTAACCACGAAGGCTCACGAAGTACATCACGAAGGTTCACAAAGTAAAAATTCATTATTTATCAATTCTTAAACAATCTCAAAGACATTTGGCTATTCGCTCTATCGCTGTCCCGTACATACGGGATAGAGGAAAGTCGGGACAACACAGGACACCATACTTCCTAACGGGAAGGTGTTCCGTTTATACGGAATAACAGCAAGTGCAACAGAAAGCATACCGCCTAAGATTGTTTTCGAACAATCCGGTAAGGGTGAAACTGTGAGGTAAGAGCTCACACCTGTTTTATGTGAATAAAACCGGAGGTAAACCTTATGGGTTGAAAGACCAAATAAACCGAGAATTTTTTGTTCGTCAAAAAGGAAGGTCGGTCCGGCCAATCTCGGAGGGTAGGTCGCTAGAGCTGCAGAGTGATTTGCAGCCCAGATAAATGGTAGAGGTTCCGCTTAGCGGAATACAGAATCCCGCTTATAGAATAGCCAAACATTTAAAGGTTGATTCCCGAAAGGAAATCAACCTTTTTTATATTCGTTTGTTTTATCATAACACATACATACGCTAAGCTTAATCTCCAGATTAAGCTTGATAAAAATACGGTCTTCTGATCGAGATTATTTGTCAGAGACAAATTATATTATCCGAATCTTTTGTATTGTCACAGACTATGCTCACGATTTTGAAGATTTCAGCCCTTTAGATTTTGGGCTTTTGCAAGTGCTTTATTTACAGGGTTCTTTTGATGTCCCGAAGAGATATTACATTACTAACTGCCGATGAAAACGGTAGTTAAAAAAGAGAAGACATATCTACCAGCTAAAACAGATTCTTCACTTCGTTCAGAATGACAGGTTAAAGCAAAAAACGCTACCGTCTTCCTCTTTTTTGTTTTGGAAAAATCATACGATATGATGTACTAATCTTACCTAAAGTTATGTCACTTAGCCTTCTCTTCAAAAGCATCTTACGCATAGAACTTAGCCGTTCAATAAATATCTTACCATCAATATGATCATATTCGTGCTGCATAATTCTAGCTACAATTCCTTCTTTCCATTCATCATGAAATTCCCAATTTTCATCATAATACTGAATATGAATACGAGGCTTTCGCATTACCTCTTCATGTATATCAGGAACACTTAAACAACCTTCCTTAAAAGCCCACTCCTCGCCTTCTTCCTCCAAAATATGAGCATTAATAACGACCTTCTTTTGTCCTTTAGCGTCTATATATTCTTCCTTAAAAGGATCGGCATCAATTAAAAATAAACGAATATTTAGATTAACCTGAGGAGCAGCTAATCCAACACCATTAGATTCGTACATACTCTCCCACATATCCTCAATCAATTTATCCAAACCGGGATAATCTTTATCAATATCTACCGACATTTTTTTTAAAGTCGGATGACCATAAGCGACAATTGGCAAAAACATTATTTTAAATTTTTAGTTTCTAAATACGATTGTAAAATTAAAGTAGCACTAATACTATCAACCAAAGCTTTATTACGCCTTGCTTTCTTTCCCAAACCGGCATCTATCATGCTTTGAAAAGCAATTTTTGAAGTAAAGCGTTCATCCACACGTTCAATTGGAATATCAGGAAAAGCCTTTCGTAAACGCCCAATAAAAGGATTTATAAATCGAGAAGAGTCAGAAGCTTGATTATTCATCTGTTTGGGTTCTCCGACAACAAATAAACTTACATTTTCTTGACTCACATACTTGGTTAAATAAGCAATCAAATCCTTGGCAGCAACTGTTTCCAAAGCATTGGCAATAATTACTAATTCATCGGTAACAGCAAGTCCACAACGCTTTTGACCATAATCTATTGCTAATATTCTACCCATAATTTTACGTTTGCAAAGATACAAAAGATTCTTGCTTTATATATATAAAAACCCGACATATAACCAAGCTTAAATAATTAACGTTTATATATTAACCAAAACAAAGATTATCAGTATTTTTACCACGGAAAAAATCAATTATAATGTACGATGATATAAAAAATACAATAGAAGCAGCTTGGGATAAACGCTCATTATTGGAATTAGAAGATGTTCAAGATTCTATTCGTGAACTTATTGCATTACTCGATAGCGGAAAACTTAGAGTAGCGCAAAAAGAAAAAGGCGAATGGGTTGTAAATGAATGGATTAAAAAAGGGGTTATTCTGTACTTTCCTATTCAAAAGATGGAGACTATAAGCATGCCTCCTTTTGAGTTTCACGATAAAATTGCCCTAAAAACCAATTATGCCGATCTTAAAGTCCGCGTAGTTCCTCATGCTCTCTCTCGCTACGGCTCCTACCTTGCACCTGGTGTTGTTATGATGCCCAGTTACGTAAATATTGGAGCCTATGTCGATAGTCATACTATGGTTGATACTTGGGCTACCGTTGGCTCTTGTGCTCAAATTGGCAAAAACGTTCATTTAAGCGGAGGCGTTGGTATTGGAGGTGTTTTAGAGCCTGTTCAAGCTGCTCCTGTTATAATAGAAGCCAACTGTTTTATTGGTTCTCGTTGTATTGTTGTAGAAGGTGTACGTATTGAAGAAGCCGCCGTTTTAGGCGCCAATGTTGTACTTACAAAAACTACTAAAATCATTGACGTTAGCGGAGAAAAACCTGTTGAGTTTAGCGGATATATTCCTTCTCGATCTGTGGTGATTCCGGGTACTTATACCAAGAAATTTCCTGCCGGCGAATATCAAGTTCCTTGCGCTTTAATTATTGGAAAACGTAAAGCTTCAACCGATTTAAAAACCTCTTTAAACGATGCTTTACGCGATTATAATGTCGCTGTTTAAGATAAAAATATGCATCATATTCATCGTACATACGACAAGAAATTTCTAGTCATCCAAACCGCATCCATAGGCGATGTGATATTATCCACTGCCATTGGTGAAAAACTTAATAAGCACTATCCCAATGCTCAGATTGATTATTTAGTTAAGCAAGGCAACGAAAGACTCTTTGATGGAAATCCTTGGATAAATGAAATTTTTGCTTGGGACAAATCCAAAGAGAAGTATAAAAATATGCTACGGATTATTTTCCAGTTTAGAGAGGAAAAATATGATGCGGTAATTAATTTACAACGTTTTGCCTCTAGTGGTATTTTCACTGTTTTTTCAGGAGCAAAAAAGAAATATGGTTTTAAAAAAAACCCTTTGTCAATATTTTTCAGTAAAGTCTTTCCTCATAAATTTAAAGAAAACTGGCACGAAACCGATCGTAATCATCAACTTATTATTACGCTTACAGATAACGAGAAATCTAAACCGGCTTTATATCCCACAATGAAAGAATTTGCGATGATGTCGCAATATAAAACTAAAAAATATATTACTATTACTCCCGCATCTCTCTGGTTTACTAAACAATATCCTATTGAAAAGTGGATGGAATTTATTACTAAAATTAATAGTGATATTAATATCTATCTTTTAGGATCGGCTGCAGATAGAGAGCTTTGCAACACTATCGTAAAACAAGCAAAAAACAATATTATGAACTTAGCCGGAAAGCTTAGTTTTTTGGAGTCGGCTGCGCTAATGCGCGATGCTGCAATGAATTACGTAAACGACTCTGCAGCTCAGCATATTGCATCCTCCGTAAATGCTAAAATAACGGCTATCTTCTGTTCTACCATTCCTGATTTTGGATTTGGACCACTATCAGACGATTCGGTAATTATTGAAGCCCAAGAAAAACTAGATTGCAAACCTTGTGGATTACACGGACATAAAACCTGCCCAAAAGGTCATTTTAAATGTGCCTTAAATATTGATACCAAAGAACTATTAAATCGCTTATAAATGGAAGAAGAATTACAACAAGCTTTAAGACATGTCCAAAAAGGAAACATCATTTTATATCCAACAGATACAATTTGGGGTATTGGTTGTGATGCTACGAATACTAAAGCAGTAAAAAAAATATATTCGATAAAAAACCGAGAAGAGAGGAAAAGCATGATTGTTCTTCTATCTGACTTTAATCAACTTAAGGATTATGTTGAGGAAGTACCTTCAATAGCATCCGATTTAATAAAATATATAGATAGACCTCTAACAATTATATATAGCGGAGCCAAAAATTTAACTTCAAAACTCATTGCAAAAGACGGAACTATTGCAATTAGAATAGTAAAACACTCTTTTTGCAGTGAACTAATTAAAAGACTTGGTAAACCTATAGTTTCTACTTCAGCAAATATCTCCGGCACACCTAGTCCGCTTTTCTACTCTCATATTCAGGATTATATAAAAACAAAAGTGGATTATATAGTTAATTTAGAACAAAATGCAGATATAATAAACAAAGCAAGCACCATAATTAAATTAGACAAATCTGGCAAGTACACCATTATTCGTGAATAGAAGATGTACCAAAAATTAAAACCATATACGGCTTTTTTTTTAGTTGCAACAACATTTATTGCAGCATCAGGAATAAACTTATTTTCTGATGGAATGTTTATGGACGGAACAATTTACGCCGCCATATCTCATAATATGGCCAATGGTTTAGGCTCTTTCTGGCAGCCCCATTTAAGTCAAACATTATATCCCGAATTTTACCAACATCCACCACTATCACTTGGCTTAGAAGCCTTAGCATTTAAAATATTTGGTGACTCTTTTTTAATAGAACGGTTTTATTCTCTCACAACATTTATTATTTCGGCTTGTCTGATTGTTTTGATATGGATAGAAATTGGAAAGCCAAAAAACAAAACATGGATTCCCCTACTCTTTTGGTTTGCAAACCCATTAGTTATATGGGCTGTTGCAAATAATATGTTGGAGAACACTTTACAGATTTTTGTTTTAGCCGCTGTTTGGACATTAATAAAATCGCTTAAAACAAGAACAACTTTATGGATATTATTTGGAGGAATATTTCTGTTTTTAGGACTGCTAACAAAAGGATTAGTTGCCTTATTTCCCTTGTCTTTTTATTTTTGGTATTGGATTTTAAAAAAAGACATTTCATTTTTTAAAATGGTGCTGAATACAGCTTTACTGATTTTATTTACCATTACTCCACTTATTCTTTTACTTATTTTAAACGAGCAAGCATTTTACGCTTTACAATCTTATTTTAATAAACAAATAATAACTAGCATAAAAGACGTTCAAACCGTAGCTTCTCGCTTTTTTATAGTGGGCAGATTGTTTAACGAATTACTATCCGATTTTGGAATTTTCCTTCTGATAAGTTTAATATTTAAAAAGAATTTTAAACACCTTAAAACTTCTTTTCAAAAAAACAGGACTCTAATTTATTTGTTTTTAGGACTTGGTTTCTCGGGTGTTTTACCAATTATGATTAGCCTAAAACAAAGCGGATTTTATATGCTTCCGGCTTTTCCTTTTTTTGCTTTGGCATTCGGACTTATTACTCTGCCTCTTTTAGAAAATATCGCAAATGCAAAACTTCGTAAGTCATTTATATTCAAATATTCAGGTATTTTAAGTTTATTTCTTTTGCTTATTGCTTTTAGTGCCACATTCTCCTTTAAAAATAAGATTGGGCGCGATAAAGAAATGTTAGAAGATATTTATTCCATTAGTGCAATTGTACCAAGTAATGAAATGATTGACATCCCGAAAAATCTATCTCAAAACTGGCCTTTGCAAGCGTATTTCGCTCGCTATTCCTACATCAGTCTAAATGATGTTTCAAAAAAACCTCATCGCTTCTATCTATGTAAGAAAGGAAGTTTTCCACGACAAACAGACAGCTACTCAATTACTGAATTGAATTTGAAAAAATTCTCTCTTTTTAAGTTAAAATCATATCCTGCTAACTAATAAACTGATATTTTCCGTTAGAAGCAAAACCACAAAAAATCCCTACTTTTGCAAAAAAGTAATACGATGATTGTAGTTACCGGTGCAGCTGGATTTATTGGAAGCGTTTTAGTTAGAAAACTAAACGAAAACCAACAAGCAGATTTAATTTTAGTCGATGATTTTTCTAAAACAGAAAAAGACAGAAATTTGGAAAACAAATTGTTTTCGGCAAAAATAGACAGAGAAAATTTCTTTGAATGGCTTGAAAATAATCATCAGAATATTGATTATATTTTTCATATAGGAGCACGTTCTGCCACTACCGAATTTAATGTTGATGTTCTTAACAAACTGAATCTTCATTATACTCAACAAATGTGGAAAGCTTGTACCCAATATTCCATTCCACTAATTTATGCTTCATCTGCAGCTACATACGGAATGGGCGAATTAGGTTATGAGGATTCTCATGATATTGTGGAGCAATTGCAACCTCTAAATCCTTATGGTAGGTCTAAAAACGACTTTGATAAGTGGGCATTGAAACAAGAAAAAGCACCTCCTTTTTGGGCAGGATTAAAGTATTTCAATGTTTACGGACCTAATGAATATCACAAAGGAGGAATGGCATCTGTAATTCTTCATGCTTTCAATCAAATTAAAAATACGGGGCAAGTAAAACTTTTTAAATCGCATCATCCCGATTATAAAGACGGAATGCAATTACGCGATTTTGTTTATGTAAAAGATGTAGTAAATGTAATGCTGTTTTTAAAGAACAGCAAAGCACAATCGGGTTTGTATAATATAGGTACAGGAAAAGCACAATCTTTTCTTGATTTGGCAAATGCTACTTTTTCTGCTTTAAATTTAGAACCCAATATTGTATTTATTCCAACGCCTGAAAATATCAGAGATAAGTATCAATATTTTACAGAAGCGAAAATTCAAAAGCTCCGAAAGCAAGGCTATACATCAAGTTTCTATAATTTGGAAGACGGTGTTAGGGATTATGTGCAGAAATATCTGTTAAATAATAAAGTATATTAGTTAATGTGCTGATTGATAATTAGCTAATTAATGCTTCCATTTGTTTCTGAAGCTTAAATGCTTCTTCCCTAGCCTTTTCAGCAAAGTCGTTTCCATTTGAAGCAAAAATAATTCCACGAGAAGAATTAACGAGCAGACCAATATCTTTGGTCATTCCGTATTTAGCAACTTCTTCCAAGCTTCCGCCTTGTGCACCAACACCGGGAACTAATAAAAAATGATTAGGAATATGTTTACGCACTTCCGATAACATTTCTGCTTTAGTAGCTCCAACAACAAACATCATATTCTCTTCGCTGCCCCAAGCTTTTGTTTTTTCAAGCACGATTTCGTATAGATTCTCTTTATTATCCTCATTCTGAATAAATTGAAAATCAAAAGCGCCTTGGTTAGACGTTAAAGCTAAAACTATTGCCCATTTTCCATCGAATTGCAAAAAAGGAGAAACAGAGTCTTTTCCCATATAAGGTGCAACAGTTACTGCATCAAAGTTAAGTTGTTCAAAAAAAGCCTTGGCATATTGAGTCGATGTATTTCCAATATCACCTCTTTTGGCATCGGCTATGGTAAAAACAGTATCTTTAAGGCTATTCAGATAATCAATGGTTTTTTCAAGGCTTTTCCAACCATCAACACCACGACTTTCATAAAAAGCTGTATTGGGTTTGTATGCTACAGCCAAATCGTGAGTAGCATCAATTATCTGTTTATTAAAAGAAAAAACAGGATCTTCATCACTAAGCAGATGCTTAGGAATTTTGGTTATATCACTATCCAATCCTATACATAAAAAAGATTGCTTTTCGCGAATTTGATCAACCAATTCCTGCTTTGTCATCATTTAAAATATTTATAAACTTTCCTCTTGCTCTTTCAGGCGTTCAGCGTTTTCAGCAATCTGCAACTTATCAATAATTTCCTGAATATCACCATTTACAATATTTGTTAAGTTATAGAGTGTTAAGCCTATACGATGATCGGTAACACGACCCTGAGGATAGTTATAAGTACGAATTTTTGCCGATCGGTCGCCTGTTGAAACCATGGTTTTACGCTTAGAAGAAATTTCATCTTGATATTTAGCATATTCTAACTCGTAAATTCTGGAACGTAATACTTTCATTGCTTTATCAAGATTTTTCAATTGCGATTTTTCATCCTGACAAGTTACCACGATTCCCGTTGGTGCATGAGTTAAACGAATAGCCGAATAAGTAGTATTAACACTTTGTCCGCCGGGACCTGAAGAACAATAAGTATCTTTCCGAATATCTGCCGGATTTAAGTCAATATCAAACTCTTCGGCTTCGGGCAAAACAGCAACGGTAGCCGCAGAAGTATGCACACGGCCTTGAGTTTCTGTTTGAGGAACACGTTGCACCCGATGAACACCAGATTCATATTTCAAAGTACCATAAACATCTTTTCCACTTACGTTTACAATAACTTCTTTAAAACCACCCACGGTTCCTTCAGTCATATCCACTATATCAAATTTCCATCCTTTAGTTTCGCAGTATTTTTGATACATACGAAGTAAATCGCCCGCAAAAATACTAGCTTCGTCACCACCGGTACCGGCACGAATTTCAAGTATAGAATTCTTCGCATCCTGTGGATCTTTAGGAATTAAAAGCGTTTTAATATCCTCTTCAAGTTTTTCCTTTTTAGCAAGTAAATCGTTTAGCTCTTCGCGAGCCATCTCCTTAAATTCTTCATCTTTTTCATTTTTAATGATTTCGCGTGAAGAATCAATATTTTCAATAATATTTTTATATACCTCGTAAGCCTCTGCAATAGGCTCTAACTCTTTATAATCTTTACTTAATTGAACAAACCTCTTCATATCTGCCATAGTAGCAGGATCGGTCATTTGCTCTCCTATTTCTTCGTAACGTCTTTTTATTCCGGCTAACTTATCTAACATCTAAAAAATTTTGTGCAAAAATACGAAAAATTAAGATTCACTCTGCGACTCTATTGTACAGAATACGGAAATAGAAAGTTCTTTAAATTTCCTTTTTAAGAGCTTGGTTATCGAGCATATTTAATTCATCTAACATAGCCTCAAAACCCTCAAGCTGAAAATCGCCTATAAGTTCACGAATAGCATCTCGCTTTGCTGCAGCCTCAAGATATCTGTCTTGCTCTATCATTTTATTATAATCAGAATAACAAACAGCTAATAGTTGTCTTAGTTTTTTTTCTACCAAACCATTGGTAATAATCTCTTTAGGATAAATCTTCTGAACATTACTCGCCTTCTTAAGATACTGTGCAGCCAATTTGGAATTATTAATCTTAATTGCTTTCTCAATAACATCTATATAACTATTATACATACCATAAGCTGCTCTGGCTTTAAACTGCCTATAAGCATTGTTTAATTTTAACACCTTGGCATGTTCTACAAAGCGCTCTAAATTATTAATAGTGTAGAGAGCTTCCGTAAATTTTTTATCCCTTATCAGTTTATCTATATTAAACATGCTTTTTTCAAACAAGCGATTCTCGAAAGACAAAACCAACGATTTCCCTTTTGGATTATTTTCTGTAGCTGTATCAAAAAAATTAAAATCATTATATGATAAGTTTGTAGGATAATTAGTTTTAGCTAATTGATTAAAAACATCATCGTAAATACTGCTATAATTTTGTTGCAGATGCAACAGATTTTCTTCTTCCATCAAATAAGTATCAACTAAATGCTCTACAGAAATTGATTCAATCAAAACCGACTCTTTAAATAGAGAACTATATTTCTTAATATTCAAATCGAGCAAAGTCGATAAAACATTCATCTTTTGCTCCAACTTATCAGGGTCTTTTTTCTTTCGTATGGTAAATCTATAAAAAGGCATTTGATAGAGCTTTTTTAAATAACTAATCTGACGAAGACTTTTAATTAAAAAAGTACAAGGATCTTGAGCTTGCCGTTGCAACTTTTGATAATCTCTTAAAAGTGCATCTACTAAATAGTCGGCTGCTTTGTAGTCGTTAATATATTGAAACCATCGCTCAAAAGAAATATCTGTTTTACTATTTACAAAATCAATTTGATCGATTTTCATATACCAACCTTTAGCCCAACGTTGATGCCAAATAGGAAAATGTGCAATTTGCCCGACCGAACTGACAGAAATATTATTTTGATGATAATATTTTAAATAAACCAAACTACTGTCTTCTTTAAAAATTCTTAAACGAAACGACTGAAGTTCAGGTAAAATATACTCAGCTGAATTAAATTCATAAAGATTAATATCTCCTTGAGGAGGCATTGGCTTAATAAAAATCTGGCTTTTGAAATTGCCTTTTTCTTGTCGATAAACCTGATAACTTGCTATAAACTCCCAAGTAATATGAAGAGACTCCACGGGTTTTTGATGAGTATATGCTATTGAGCGAAGCATACTATTGATGTCTTTCTGCTCAAGAGTAAAGTTAGAGTCCGTACTTTTCTTAAATTCTAAATCTACAGAAATTGTTTCTAAGAATCCGTTTTCTACCCACTGCTGTGCCAATACGTTTTGAGCAAAACTTAAAAACAAAACAAGAATAAAAACTGTTATTCGCATAAACCCGATGTTACAATTGCAAAATTAGTCGGCAAAAATAACACTTCTTTAGAATATCTACTTATTTTTGAACAACTTAGTGTAAATAAAACCAACTTAATCAAAAAGCACAAATTCAAAAACTTATCATATTTTTGTAAAAAAAGGAATTATGGTTTTAAAGCGAGCTTTAGAAGATTCTATTGCATTAAAAACACGAGTCTTAAACGATATTCAAATTACGAAAACCGTAGATACCCTTGCAAAGGAAATGGTTAGCGTACTTCGTTCGGGTAAAAAAATATTATTTTGCGGAAATGGAGGAAGTGCCGCAGATGCTCAACATCTTGCTGCCGAACTATCGGGTCGTTTTTACTACGATCGTCCACCACTTGCCGCAGAAGCTTTACATGTTAACACATCTTTTTTAACTGCCGTTGCTAACGATTATTCTTTTGATGACGTTTATGCTCGTATGATCCGAGCCTATGGAAATAAAGGTGATATGCTGATAGGAATAAGCACTTCGGGAAATTCCGTTAATGTTGTAAAAGCACTAGAAACAGCTAACGAACTTGGACTCAAAACCGCTGTTTTAAGCGGAAAAGATGGTGGAAAAACAAAGGCATTAGTAGACCATTGTATCATAATTCCTTCTGATGATACTCCAAGAATTCAAGAACTACATATGATTATAGGACATAGTCTATGCGAAATTGTTGAACAAACTATTTTCCCACAATAAGATGTATAATCAAGCAGAATTAAAAAACGAGTGGAGTTTATTTCTCGATCGCGACGGCGTAATTAATAAACGAATAATTGGTGGTTATGTACAGAAACCTGAAGAGCTTGAATTTTTACCAGGTAGTCTTAAAGCTTTACAACTATTATCAAATATTTTTAAATATGTCTTTATTGTAACCAACCAACAGGGTATTGGAAAAGGTTTGATGAACTTAGAAGATTTAAGAGTAGTACATCGACAGATGCTGGGTAAGATTAAAGCAAACGGAGGGCGTATCGACAGTATCTTTTTTTGCCCCGATTTAGCTACAAAATCACCAAATTGCAGAAAACCGGGTTTGGCTATGGCACAAATGGCAAAAAAAGAATTTCCTACCATTGATTTTAAGAAAAGTTATATGGTTGGCGATTCCAAAAGTGATATTGAGTTTGGACAGAATGCCGAAATGCAATGTGCTTTCATTATAGCAGAAACCACAGAAAAATCTGCCATTCCATTTGCGGTTCCCGTATACCCCTCTTTATTAGATTTTGTTAATCACTTAAAATCGAATTAATTTGTCGCCACAACTCATATTATTCAGCTTTCTAGGCTATACTGTTTTACTTTTTACTATCAGCTGGATAAGTGGTAGAAAAGCCGACAATCAAAGTTTTTTTATCGGAAACAAAACATCTCCTTGGTATATAGTTGCCTATGGTATGATTGGGGCATCGCTTAGTGGAGTAACTTTTATTTCTATTCCAGGAGTGGTGGGCTCAACCAAATTCTCCTATATGGTAATCGTATTTGGCTATTTGGTGGGCTATTTTATAATTGCAAATGTACTCTTACCCATCTATTACAAACTTAACTTAACTTCTATCTATAGCTATTTGCTTCAACGTTTTGGAATGAAATCCTATAAAACCGGAGCCTCTTTCTTTTTGCTATCGCGAATAATTGGGGCTTCGTTCAGGATGTTTCTTGTGGTAAATGTGCTACAACATTTTGTTCTTGATAGTTATGGTGTTCCATTTGCTGCTACCGTTTTTGCCTTTGTAGGACTAATATTACTTTACACCTGGAAAGCCGGTATAAAAACTATTGTTTGGACAGACACACTTCAAACAACATTTATGCTTTTGGCTGTCGTTATTTCGCTCTTTTTAATATCTAGCCACTTAGAAAAATCTATTTTTGATCTCTTTAAAACAGTACAAGAAGCAGATTATACCAAAATGTTTTTCTTCGATTGGCGCGATAAATATTTCTTTGTTAAACAATTTGTTTCAGGAGCATTTATTGCCATTGTAATGACAGGTCTGGATCAGGATATGATGCAAAAAAACTTAAGTTGCAAAAATCTGCCCGAAGCGAAAAAGAATATCTATTGGATGAGTTGGGCTCTTGTTCCCGTTAACTTTATCTTTTTAACTTTAGGAGCATTCTTGGCTTATTATGCACAAAAACAAGGAATTATAATTAACGGAACAAGCGACAATCTCTTTCCGGAAATAGCTCTTAATCATCTAGGAAGTTTTGCAGGAATAATATTTATTATTGGTTTAATTGCCGCTGCTTATAGTAGTGCAGACAGTGCATTAACAGCTTTAACAACTTCTTTTACCCTTGACATTTTAGGTTTTGACAGGAAAACTAATCTCTCCGAAAAACGCAAAACTATAATTCGTAAATTCAGTCATTTTGGAATGGCTCTTGTACTTGTTTTCGTTATTATTGGGTACAAGCTGATTAATGATCAAGCAATTATTACCAAACTATTTACCATTGCCGGCTACACTTATGGACCATTGCTGGGATTGTTTAGTTTTGGCATTTTCTTAAACCGAAAAGTAAATGATAAATGGGTTCCGCTTATCGCGATTCTATCGCCTACTTTATCTTATCTAATTCAAGCTTTTTCGCCCCAAATTCTAAACGGCTATCAATTTGGATTTGAGCTTTTGATTATCAATGGCTTGCTTATGTTTGGCGGATTATTTATTGTTTCCAAACCAAAA
>JAGGWH010000175.1 GCA_021157585.1 Bacteroidales bacterium
AAAAGCTGAAAGAAGACAATTTTATTCTAATAGGTGTTGATAGAGACGAAGCACTTGAAGTTGTGTTAAGATATCAGCAAAAAATGGAAATTACTTATCCTTTAGCCTTAGACCCAAATGCAGAAATTTTTGGTCGGTATGCCGATTTAAAAGCTGGAGTTACGCGTAATGTTGTGATTGATGAAAATGGAAAGATTATCTACCTCTCGCGTTTGTTTGATTTGGATGATTTTTACGAAATGCGAGATGTTATTTTCAAAGCCGTGGAAAAACTCCACTAGCATCTGTTCCATAATATTTAGCATTTGATAACAATTTAGACTTCCCCCATTATTTTATAAGGTTTATCTTTGTCGATGATTATTTTCTAGAGAATATATTTATTGTATAAGATTAAATGACACCAAAAAAGATTCTAAGTCCAATTCAAAAATTTATCAAAGCTGAAAGCTTCAGTGGAATATTGCTATTTTTTGTGACTATCCTTGCCCTTATATTGGCAAATTCTCCATTAAGTGATTTTTATAAATCTATTTGGCAATTTGAAATTGGATTCAAATCAGGAAGTTTTGTACTTGTCAAGCCCTTAATTTTATGGATTAATGATGGCTTAATGGCGATCTTCTTTTTCCTAATCGGTTTAGAAATAAAGCGGGAAGTTCTTATTGGCGAATTAAATTCATTAAAAAAAGCATCTTTACCCATATTTGCGGCCCTTGGAGGAATGCTTATTCCATTAGCCATGTTTTTAATGTTAAATGAAAATCCTGACACCATCAAGGGTTGGGGAATCCCTATGGCAACAGACATTGCTTTTACTTTAGCGATCTTAACGCTTTTGGGGAAACGAGTGCCTTTGGGTCTGAAAATATTCTTAATTGCTTTTGCTATAATCGATGATATTGGCGCTGTATTAGTAATTGCACTTTTCTATACAACTAATATTGCTTGGGATTTATTGTTTTATTCTGGAGTCCTTTTAGGAATATTGTATTTCCTTTCCTACTTGAAGATACATAATAAATATTTGATATTTTTCTTTGGATTTATAATTTGGTTTTTATTTTTGAAAGCAGGAATCCATCCTACTATTGCAGGAATATTACTGGCTTTGGCAGTGCCTATCAGGCAAAAAATTACGGAGTTTGATTTTGCCGATAAGATGAAGAGTATCGTGGATGATTTAACTAAAGCTACAAATACCAATAAACTCCCAATTCTTTCGAGGCAACAAATAGCAGAAATAGATAAACTTGAAGATTGGACTAATCAGGTTCAATCTCCATTACAACAACTCGAAAATAGATTGCATAAATGGGTTGCGTTTTTTATAATGCCGATTTTTGCTTTCTCCAATGCTGGAGTTTATCTTGCTGAAGACATGAATATCAATTGGTCCTTAGCTACCAATATTATACTTTCTTTATTTTTAGGGAAATTGATAGGTGTTGCGTTATTTTCGTTTATTTCTGTGAAACTTAAAATGGCCACCTTGCCTGAGGGTGTTGATTTTAAGCAAATTATTGGCATTGCATTGTTGGCAGGTGTAGGATTCACTATGTCATTGTTTATAGGAAACTTAGCTTTTACAGATAATAATCAGCTTCTTGATTCTGCTAAAATTGGAATTATAATCGGTTCGATTATTTCAGGTATTTTAGGCTATATTGTATTGAGATTCAGTTTAAATACAAAAGGGAGTTAGTATTGAAAATAAATCTAATTAATAATAGATGAAAAATAGGTGTTTGATGAAGAAACAAATCCTATTTATCAGATTAAAAAACATAAATCATGAAGAACCTAATTTTAATACTAAATTTATTTATTGCACTTGCAGGCTACAGTCAGCAAGCTACTTATCTCGATGGGAATTATAAAGCCGAGAAAGGCGGACAAGTATATGTCGCTCAAAAACAGCATGTTGTTGATGATATAAAACCCATTACAGATCCCAATGCAGAAATAAGAAATGTCATTCTTCTAATCGGAGATGGAATGGGAGTAAGTCATGTATTTGCCGGAATGACTGCCAATAACGATCGTTTATATATCGACCAAATGCCTTTTGTAGGTTTTCAAAAAACAAAAGCAAAAAATAAATTCCGTACCGATTCGGCGGGTGCAGGTTCAGCTTTAGCAACGGGAGAAAAAACAAATTACGGTAGTATTTCTGTAGATAGTGTTGGAAATCCCACACCAACAATTTTAGAATACGCTGCAGGAAATGGTTATGCTACAGGCTTAGTCGTAGCTTGTAAAGTCACACATGCAACTCCGGCAGTTTTTATTGCTCATGTTCCTAAAAGAAATCTATACGAGGACATTGCCACCTTTTTCGTTTCAGATTCTATAGATGTCTTTTTAGGTGGAGGTTCAGATAATTTCTTCAAACGTGAAACAGGAGTTAATCTTCGTCCGGCTCTTGAAGCTAAAGGATTTCAAGTTATTCAAGAAATGGACGATTTGGCTAATATCAAAAGCGGTAAAGTCGCCGGACTTTTTGCTAATGGTCATTTAGATTCATATCCAAAACGCGGAGAATTTCTCGTTAATGGTTCCGATAAGGCAATGGAAATATTAAATCAAGATGATAAAGGTTTCTTTTTGATGATAGAAGGCTCTCAGATAGATTGGGCCGGACACGATAATGATATTGGTTACACTATTGAAGAAATGCTGGATTTTGATCGTACTGTTGGAGAAGTATTAAAATTTGCCGAAAAAGATGGGCACACCTTGGTTATTGTTACCGCCGATCATGAAACCGGAGGTTTAAGTGTTATTAATGGTGATATTGAACAGGGAATGGTAGAAGCAAAATTTAATACTACTGGTCATTCATCTGTTATGGTTCCTGTATTTGCTTACGGACCGGGCGCAGAAAAATTTTGTGGTATTTATGAAAACACTGCTATTTTTGACAAAATGATGGAAGCCTTTGGCTTCACTAAATAAATGAATCTTTCTAAACCACTCGCAGAACTTCTTCGTCCTACTGATTTCGATCATTATATTGGTCAGGAACATTTAGTAGGGAAAGACGGCATATTGCAAAAATCTCTCAATTCAGGTAATATCCCATCCATGATTTTATGGGGACCTCCGGGTGTTGGAAAAACAACTTTGGCTTTTATTTTAGCACAGAATCTCGAAATCCCTTTTTATTCACTCAGCGCAATTAACGCCGGAGTGAAAACCGTTAGAGAAGTTATTGAACGAGCAAAAGCAAGTGGCAGAAAATCGATACTCTTTTTAGATGAGATACATCGTTTTAGTAAATCGCAGCAAGATTCTTTGTTGGGAGCTGTAGAAACGGGAATAATAACTTTGGTTGGTGCAACCACAGAAAATCCGTCTTTTGAAGTTATTTCTCCTTTGCTATCGCGATGTCAGATATATATCTTAAAAGCTTTAGAGAAAAAGCATTTGGAGACCTTGCTAAATCAAGCGGTAGCTTATTTCAAAGAGGAGTTTAAATTAGAACTTAAAGTTGATGAAACCGAAGCCCTTTTTAGAGTTTCAGGAGGTGATGCACGTAAGTTATTCAACGCTATAGAATTAGTTGTCGGAACTTTCTCTTCGGAAGAAAAAACTATTTCTCTAAACAATAAGTTAGTGGGTCATATTATCCAAAAAAACCTAGCTATCTACGACAAAAAAGGGGAAATGCATTACGATATTATTTCGGCTTTTATTAAATCCATCAGAGGTAGCGATCCTAATGGAGCAGTATATTGGTTAGCTCGTATGATTGAAGGTGGCGAAGACATTAAGTTCATTGCCCGTCGATTGCTTATTTTAGCTTCTGAAGATATTGGTAATGCCAACCCCAATGCTCTTTTATTGGCTAATAGTTGTTTTGATGCCGTGAGTAAAATTGGTTATCCCGAAGGACGAATTATCCTTTCACAAACAACCATCTATTTAGCAAATTCGGTTAAGAGTAATTCTACTTACATTGCCATTAAAAAAGCACAACAATTAGTTCAAGAAACAGGTGATTTACC
>JAGGWH010000176.1 GCA_021157585.1 Bacteroidales bacterium
GCAACCAATACGTGCAAGTCCTTTTTTAAGTTTTCAACACGTAAAGTATCTAAGAAACCACGAACAGCATATTTAGAAGCAGAATAAGCCGATCGGGCCGGAAGGCCCAAATAACCTGCAATAGAAATAACACCCACCAAAGAGCCTTTCGTTTTCAAAAGATAAGGTAAAGCATACTTTGTACAATATACTGTTCCCCAAAAATTAACGTCCATAACTCTTCGCATAACATCCAAATGCATATCGTTAAAAATGGCACGCATAGAAATACCTGCATTATTAATCAGTATATCAACCTTACCAAAACGAGCTACACTCTTTTCAATTAAATTCCGACAATCAGATTCAATGGTAACATCTGTTTTTATCAATAAAATATCGTTTCGCTTGGGGTCAAGGTCATCAGCAATTTTTTCCATAGCCTCACGATTACGAGCAGCCATAGTCACCTGAAAACCTCTCTTAAAATACTCATACACAAGTGCTTTCCCAATACCTGATGATGCTCCTGTAATAATCACATTTTTCTTTTCCATTGCTTATTTCTTTAAAAATACCAAAAAGCATTCTACTAAAACTTGTATTGATTTTCATTCAATATTTTTGTAAAATAGAAAGCCAAATTTAAGCTATTCCATACGATTTACAAAACACGGCCAATCAGGGATTAAGTTTAACAATTATATATACTGCGAGACACTAAGCTGCTTTATTTTAATGCCTTTAATTCTTCCACAAAAAGAGCTATTTGATTCTGATCAAAACCTTTCTCGGTAGCAGCTTCTTCCAAAGTCCCCCAAATAGGTTCACCACAAGCTATACAACGAATTCCTTTTTCGGAAAGATATTTTACGGAAAGTGGATAATGAGTAACTAAATCTTCTATTTCAATATCTTTTGTTAAGATAATCTGCGACATGTTTAATCCTCCAGATAATGCTTTACGATATCGGAGATAAACTGGCTCTCGCCCGACATACACAATACATCACGCATGTTTTCGGGAGTTCTCCCATACACAAAATGATTATTCCAAATATGTTCTATATACCAATCAGGCTCGTTTTCCCAGCGAAAATCTAAGGTCTTACGATTTAGAAAAGTCTCCTTAGAAATCTCGATAAAAATACTTTTATCAAATAATTGATATACTTCGGGATTCCAGTAAACCATCAACCCTTCGGCAATAATATAATCGTATTCTTTTTGTACTTTTAATATTTCTTCACGAAAAGAAGCAAAATCTAAAGAGTCAGGGTTTTCCCAATCTATTTGACCTCTTACCAAGGGCATTTTAGATTTTGGAATAACATAATCGTCCTGATGAAGAATTTTTACCTTTTGATTTGGTAACCAATCACTGATTCTTTGAGCTAAACTGGTTTTTCCAGCACGACTAACTCCACCTATTCCAATAACTTTTCCCATTATTTTTAAATCGTGGCAAAAATACAATTATTTGAAAATTGACCAAATGTTTAGACTATTATTACAAATAACCAAAACGTTTTAAATCACGCTCATTATTACGCCAATCTTTTTGAACACGAACATAAAGTTCTAAAAAGACTTTTTTATCAAAGAATGCTTCCATATCGATACGTGCAGCAGTCCCGACTTTTTTAAGCATACTACCTTGATGACCAATGATAATGCCTTTTTGAGTATTTCGAGCGACATAAATATTGGCTCGTATTTTAATGATTTTCTCTTCTTCAATAAAAGACTCCACCTCAATTTCAACAGAATAAGGAATCTCTTTTTGATAATTCAAGAGTATTTTTTCTCTGATAATTTCCTGTGCAAAAAAGCGTTCTGTTTTATCAGTAAGTTCATCTTTTGAGAAATAAGCAGGCGATTCGGGGAGTTTCTCCAAAATAGTATCCAAAACCTTATCTACATTAAAATTATTTAAAGCCGACATTGGAATTACTTCTGAATTTGGCATCTTCTCTTTCCAAAATTCCATTGCTTCAACAACGGCATCTTGATTAGATAAATCTATTTTATTAATCAAAACCAAAGTTGGAATACCCGATTCATTTATTTTCCGAATAATTGTATCGTTCTTAATGCGTTGTTTTACCTCGACCAGATAAAGAAAAATATCAGCATCTATTAAAGCTGATTCCACAAAATTCATCATACTTTCGTGAAGTTTGTAAGCAGTATCCACTATACCCGGAGTATCGGAATATACAATCTGAAAATCCTCTCCATTTACGATACCCATAATACGATGACGCGTTGTCTGCGCTTTGGAAGTTATAATAGATAACTTCTCACCAACTAAGGCATTCATAAGGGTTGACTTCCCCACATTGGGATTTCCTAAAATATTAACAAAACCGGCTTTATGACTCATATTTCTGATTATAAATTGACTGCAAAGATAAGGCTAATTTATCGACATATAGAAGTAAAAAACAACGAAGTATAATGATTTACGAAGTGTAATAAGACTGTGCTTTTGTAGAAACTTATTTGGAAATTAACTTTAGAAACTCAATTTATCAAATCCCAAATTATATTCTCTTTAGTTTGAATACGTAATATTCCGTTTTCCTTATTTAAAAACACTTTTAATACATTTGAAACTTGATTTTCGGTATTGGTATAAATAACAACATTAATGTAAGTTTTCTGATTGATAATTAAATTATCAATTAACTCCATATATGGAAAATCATCGGCAAAAGCGATTTCATTATCAAAGTCTATTTTGAAATCAAAATCTAAAATCTTATATTCAAAATAGCGCATATCAGAGGCATCGCTTTGCTCCATTTTCAGAAATACATAGGGAATATCATCTTCAGAGTTTTTGGCAGTTAACTCAACGTAATTAATGCAAGGACAAACAAAGTCTGCAAAATCACAATCCTGCTTAAAACTCTTCGAGAATTGAAAATCTTGGAGATAAATAAATAAAGAATCATTTTGGGTATTGATAAATTTTATGGTATCGAATGCATTGTATGCAACATGTTGTATATCGGAGCTATTAAACGCCGGACATTCTTTATCTCTTTGACAAGAAAATTGTATTAACACCAATATTGATAAAGCTATTACCCTTACTACTCTCATAACAAATAATAACGAACGACCAAGTTAAGACAAAAGAATGACTATTATCAATAAAAATTACAAATCTAAAAGGTTCAAAAAAATTTAACTTGCCCTTTTCGAGGAATCTTTTTTATTAAAAAGAGTGGGTTTCATTTTTAAATCCAAAGCATTATCAACAGGACAAGCATCAACACATTTCATACATGTCTGACAATCAATATCTTTTACAAAATCTCTTTTTACTACATCAATATTCATCGGACAAGTATTTGAGCAAATATTACAGGAGATACAAGCATCCTCATTTCTTGTTATGCTTGTGGGACTTAGCTTCCCAACAATTCCCATTAACGCACCTACAGGACAACTGTATTTACACCATGCTCTCTCAATAAAGAGTCCGGCAACTAACATAACAATTACTAAATACAAAACACTTTCTATTCCTCGTTCACCTTCATTTTTAATTGATGCAATACCCAAAAGTGCAGATTGTAAAATCCATAAAAAAAATACATATCGAAAGAATCTAACGTATTTATCAATTTTACGTAAAACCACAGTATTCTTTTTAATCCATTTTTTATATTTTTTGTTTATCGGTTTAACAAATGGGATTTTTCCAAAGCCCTTTCCTACACCTCTTAGCAAATCGAAAAGTGTTCCAATTGGACATACCCAACCACAAAAAACAGTACGAAATAAAAGGGTAATTACCAATGTTAATCCAAGAAGAATAAGCATATAATACTTATTGGGAGTAATATTGAAAACAGCAAATAAAGCGAGCGCAAAGAAAACGCCTTTAACTATTATCCGATATGTCTTTACACCCATCTTGAGAAAATAATTTATACTCTAAAAAAGCGCGCAATGTAATAATAATATCCAAAACAACAGAGTCTCAGTACAATTTTAAGCAGTATAAACAAAAAATCCCCACATCAAAATAGATGTGAGGATTTTATATTTTACAATCTAATTCTTCCTATCAAAACAGCTTGATGATATTTAATGTTCCGGATTATAAGGAAATGATGAATGATGTACATTAATTAATAAATTCCCCTGCTTATCTTTTATATAACCAAAAGTAAATTCCACCTTCGCTTCTACACCTGTGTTGGCATCAGTAAAAAAGTAGTTTCCCATTGCAATAGCAGAATCATCATCGATAAAAATACCGGCATTCTCAAAACGAACTTTGCTCCAAGGCTGAATGGCAAAACCATGATCTTCCGCTACAATTCCTCCAACAAAGTAAGAAACAGCTTCATCTTTTGTTAAACGAAACTGAACACTTGCAGCTTTAGTTGGCTTAAACAAAACGGTAGTTTCATCATAAGCATAAAGTTCATTTACCGTTTTAACAGCCACAGCTTTATAATCTTCTTCATTAGAATAAGCTTTACCAATAGCTACAATGGCATCACCCCATGTTTTTTGAGCAGCAATTACTTCTTCTTCAAGAATACGACTGCTTGTATCTTTCTCAACAGTTTTAACGGCTTCTTTACAAGAGGTAAATAAAACACTTGTAAACAAAACTATCATCGCTATACTTCCAATTCTTTTTTTCATATTATTTCTTTCTTTTATATTAAATTCATACGATAGCTATCGGGGTTCTTCTGCAAAAATAAGCAAAAAGAAAATAGAATATTATTGTCAAATATTAAACGAAATAGGGATTCTAAAATTTGTATCAACAAGCTCATCGTCTCGCTTGTGCTTACTGTAAAAACTATAAAAATTCTCTTCTAGAATTTGACCCGATTTATCATATTTCTTAACCATTACTTGATTGGTGTCAAGTAGATCCTTAGTAATAATCTCATAATAAGACATAGATTCTATTGACTTCAATTCATTTCTATCGTTATCGTAGTAGATCGTATCTTGAGCAATTAATGCCATTGTCATTAGTAAAATAAATAGTGTAGCGCTTATCTTCATTGGAATGTTTGATTGAAATTAATAATAATTGATGTGATGCTTCTTCTGAATTTAAAATTTGAGTGGAAATATTAGCAGAGCGTAAATTACAATATACTTACGGTTTAACGTCTTACTTACACAACCATTACAAAGACATACTTTTTTCTATAAATGTAAACAGCGTTAAATTCTTTTATCGAATACGAATACCAAACGCTTTCCTCTCAAAAACCTTCAAATTCAAATTATTACTCATCGCTTTCATATCTATTTCATTGTTATTTCAATAAGTATTAGTTTTGCTAAAATATAATACTAAAACTTAAACCTATGAAAAAAACGCTATTTCTATCACTAATTTTCGTATTTGCCTTATCTACAACTACTAAAGCTCAATTTGGTGGATTTCAAAAGAAATTAAAAAACAAATTTGAACAAAGAGGTAAAGCTATAGGTAAAAAGAAAGCTGATGAAGCCAAAGAAAAAGCCAAAGCTGAAGGTCAGAAAAAGGGTGAAGAACAAATGGAGAAAGCTGAAGCCATTGGTATGGATCAGGCCGAAAAGAATTTAGATAAAGCAAGAGTAGCAGCTGAACCCGGATTACAGAAAGCCGAAGAATATAATAAAAAAGCTGAAGATTATACCAGATTAGGATTGGGAAAAGCTCAAGAATGGTCGGACGACTACGTTGAAGGAGCAGCTTCTCAAAACCCCGAAGATTATAAAAGATATGCTTTTAGAACTGCTATTGTAGAATATAAAGTAGAAGGGCCACAAAAAGGTACTAAAACAATGTATATTGATATGAGTGGGTATAAAATAGCCGAATACCGACAGCTAAAAAAAGAAAAGCAAACACAAATATTAATTGGTGCAGATATTATTAGCATTGACTATAAAAATAAGTCGGCAATAAAAATGCATAATCCCCTAGCCTACGCTTTGTCCAATTCAAACAGAGATTGGGAAGAGACAGCCGAAAATATTTTAGTAAAAATGGGCTTTGAGAAAAAAGGACAAGAAAAAATTGCAGGAAAAACTTGTGATATTTGGAAACATGGCACTCACAGAATTTGGGTTTGGAATGGCTTGACTTTAAAATCGGTTGCCGGAAATACCAAAGAAACAGCTACAAGTATAAAAGTTGATACTAAAGTTTCTTCCGATATGTTTGAAGTACCTAAAGGTTTTGCTCTTGAAACTCACGATGCCAGTGAATTGTTTCCTGATTTTGATGAGGCTAACGCTGCTTTAGATGCTAATTCTGATGAAGATTTGGATGAACTTCTTGACGAAATCGAAAATATGACTTATCTGGAGTACAAAGCAAAAGTACTTGAAGAAGATCCAAATACTGACCCAGAGAAAATTAAACAAGCTTATCTTTTGCTTCGTCAGCAAGCTAAGAGAAGACATAAATAAGCAGTTTTTTATTGATAATAAATCTGCTCTACTCGTACCGTATGGCTGATACAGGGCTAATTTTTGAAGCTATAAAAGAAGGTATCAAAAGAAATAAAAGGATAATTGCTAAGCTTAAAACATTAACCCATAGCAAAGGTAGAATATCTAAGTTTATGGGGACTTCCGACATATAATAATTAGCCTGATCGAGTTTAATTATTCCAAAATATTTCTGAAGAACAGCCAAACCCAATCCAAGCAGATTTCCCCAAAACAAACCTCTTATAATGATGTAAACGGCTTGATACAAAAATATCTTTCGAATACTCGCATTTTGGGTTCCCAAGGCTTTAAGAACTCCAATAGTGGTTGTTCTTTCCAAAATAAGCACCAACAAAGTAGATATCATACTTACTGAAGAAATCAAAAGCATCAAAGTCAAAATAACCACTACATTAATATCCTGTAAAGCCAACCAGTCAAAGATCTGAGGATATAAATCTTTAGCATTGCTAGCCGTTAAATTATAATCCAATTTAGCGTATATCTTTTCTGTAATTGCTTCCATATGATCAAAATCATCTATAAAAACTTCTATTCCGCTTACTTGGTCTTTAGTCCAATTGTTTAAACGCTGAACATGACGTTGATCTGCTACCACAAAAGACTCATCAAATTCCTCAAAACTGGTTTCATATATTCCGCTTACAAACAATCGTCTCCCTCTAACAGTAGTTTCAATATTATTTAAAAAATAAACTCTAACTGTATCTTTCAAAGCCAACTGTAGATGATCTGCTATATACTTTGAAATTAAAATTTCATCCGATCGTTTGTTGGGACCAATATCAGGAAAACGACCTTCGAGAATATGTTTTGCGAAAAAAGCAGTATCAAAATTAAAATCAACACCTTTTAAAATAATACCAAGCATATCCTCTTTTGCTTGCATTATTCCGGCTTTAGTAGCCACAGGCTGCACATGCCTAACACCATCTATCTGTTCTATTCCTTGCTTCAACGAATCGCCATAATTTATAGGCGAAGCTTCGAAAGACGAATTAGAATCGTATTTGTTAATCTGAATATGTCCGGCAAATCCCGTTACCTTATCACGAATTTCTTTTTTAAAACCTGTAACTATAGAAACAGAAAGCAACATTACCGCTAATCCAAGCACCACGCTTAAAATAGAAATACGAATAATAGGTCGCGAAAAATTATGCGAATGCTTTTGAATAAGATGCCTTGCAATATAAAGTTCGGTATTCAAATAACGATTTCTTTTAAATGATTAACCTTTCAACGAAACATTCATCCCCTAAAATTTGGCGAAAAAGCATATTAATTTCAATGAATGTTCCATCTGACCAAAATATAAATTTATTTACAGATGAAAAGCGTATTTTTGTTACAAAAATATCAATTCTAAGTTTATGCTTGGCAAGAAACTACAATTCCTTTTTTTAATATTGCTTATCGCGATGTTTTCACAAGCGCAGTCCCCTATTCCTGCTGCTAATCAGACAGAAAAATATTTTTATCAAATTAGAGGAAAACAACTTGGTATTGTAGCTAATCAAAGCAGCCGTATTAAAAATACTCATATAGTTGATTCTTTATTAAATGCCGGATTTAAAATCCAAAAAGTCTTTGCTCCTGAGCATGGTTTTCGTGGACAAGCCGAAGCCGGAGCACATATTAGCAATGGACTGGATTCCAAAACAGGCATTCCAATTATTTCTCTTTATGGCAGCAGTAAAAAGCCATCTAAAGAAAGTTTAGAAGGAATTGAACTGATGATTTTTGATATTCAAGATGTTGGAGTGCGATTCTATACGTATATCTCAACATTAACTTATATTATGGAGGCTTGCGCCGAGAATGATATTCCTCTTTTAATTTTAGATCGCCCCAATCCTAATGCTAATTATATCGACGGACCTGTTTTGGAAAAGGAGTTTCAGTCTTTCGTCGGACTACTTCCTATTCCCGTTGTTCACGCTATGACTTTAGGCGAATTGGCTTTAATGATAAACGGCGAAGGCTGGTTAAAAAACCAAGCACAATGTGAGTTAAGCATTATTCCTGTCAAGGATTATAATCACCAAATGCCTTATCATTTGCCTATATCTCCTTCACCAAATTTACCCAATGATAATTCCATTGCACTCTACCCTTCGCTTTGCTTTTTTGAAGGAACTCCAATAAGTATTGGACGTGGAACCGATTATCCTTTCCAACTTATTGGTTATCCTGAAGCTAAAGAAAAAAGGTTTTCGTTTAAACCGCAAAGTGTAGAAGGAAAAAGCGCACATCCCAAATTTGAAAATCAGCTTTGCTACGGACTCGACTTACGTGAATTTTCAACTAAATACGGTCGTCCAAACAAACTTAATTTGCAATATATAATAGATTTTTACTCCTCTTATCCTGATAAGGCTAAATTCTTCACCAATTTTTTCAATCTGTTAGCAGGAAACGATAAATTACAAGAGCAAATAAAAACCGGAAAAACAGAAGTGGAGATAAGAAAAAGTTGGGAAAGCGAATTAAACACTTTCAAGGCTAAAAGAAAAAAGTATTTGCTTTATACTGATTAAAAAATGAACGTAAACGGAAAACATTATAGAACAATTTGGTTAAATCCGGATAATAAGAAGAGCATCCAGATTATTGATCAGCGAAAGCTTCCTTTCTATTTTGAGATTGAAACTATTTCTACCGTAAAGGAAATGTGCATTGCCATTAAAGATATGCACTTACGTGGAGCCGGATTGATTGGTGCGGCAGGTGCTTATGGTATGTATTTGGCAAGTATCGAAGCTCAAAACGAAACAAATTTCATAGAAGCTATCGAAAAATCAGCATCGCTTTTAAAAGCAACCCGACCAACAGCTGTTAATCTGACTTGGGCAGTAGATTTAATGCTTAAAAATATAGGAACAGATAAAAATATTCAAAATGCGCTTAAATCTGCTGAAGCCATTGCCAATCAAGATGCAGAAGCTTGCCGACTAATCGGTGAACATGGTCTATCATTAATCCGAGAAATAAGTTATAAGAAAAATGGAGAAACCGTAAACATTCTCACTCATTGCAATGCAGGCTGGTTGGCGTTTGTGGATTACGGATCGGCAACAGCTCCAATTTATGCCGCATTTGATAAAGATATTGATGTACACGTTTGGGTCGACGAAACACGACCTCGCAACCAAGGAGCACGTTTAACCTCTTGGGAATTGGAGCAACACGGAATAAAGCATACCGTAATCCCCGACAATACCGGAGGTTATTTAATGCAGAAAGGAATGGTTGATTTAGTTATTGTTGGCTCCGACAGAACAACAAAGACAGGAGATGTCGCCAATAAAATTGGCACTTATTTAAAAGCTTTAGCAGCAAAAGACAATGACATTCCTTTTTATGTTGCACTTCCCTCTTCTACTATTGATTGGAAAATGGAGGATGGATTAAAAGAAATCCCAATAGAAAAACGTAACCAACAAGAAATCAGTCATATTGAAGGTGTTTACAAAGATAAAATAGTTGAAGTAATGATTACTCCCGAAAGGAATGTAGGTGGTAATTATGGTTTTGATATTACCCCTGCCCGATTGGTAAGTGGCTTAATTACCGAACGTGGGATTTGTAAAGCTGATAAGGAAAGTATTTTAAATTTATATCCCGAACATGACAACTAATCAAGACGAAGGCTATATAAAATTCCATTATGAGTGGATTCCGGCAAGACTACCTGAAATCAAGCTTGAAGAACTTATCTATTGGCGACAAAAACTGTATCAAGCAAAGCTGATAGGGAGTTATCCCAATGGCATTGGTTTTGGAAATATCAGTCAACGCTATCAAGACAATCAATTTATTATTAGTGCCTCGGCTACAGGAAATAAGGATGTACTTGATGCTTCTCACTTTTCCTTAGTCGATGAATTTAATTTGGATAAAAATTGGTTGAGCTGTATTGGAAACTTACCCGCTTCATCAGAATCGCTTTCACATGCTGCTATTTACAGCGCATCGCCTCAAACAAAAGCCATAATACATATTCATAATTTACAATTGTGGAAAAAGTATCTGAATCGATTGCCCACTTCAGATGTTAGTGCTCCCTATGGAACACCGGAAATGGCCTACAGCTTACAAAGTTTAATTTTAAAAGAAAAATCGGATACCGGACTTATTGTTATGGGTGGTCACGAAGAGGGAATATTAATCTATGCCTCTGATTTAAAACAAGCTGGGAAAAAAGCTTTAAGTTTGACTTAATGAATCTTATTTTTAATTTATTCGTTTTTTCCTATATTCGCTATATATAAATTTCAAATCAATATTTTATGGGACTATTATCAGGATTAATGGGCAATGCAGGTATAGTTGATAATGAAAAACTGCAAGAAGAGTATAGTAACTTATTCACAGAAGGAGAAGAAATAGAAATTGGGTTTAAACTTATCCGCGATACTTTTATCTTTACCAACAAACGACTAATTTTAGTTGACAAACAAGGACTCTCCGGCAAAAAAACAGAATACCTCAGTATTGGATACAAAAGCATTTCTCGCTTTAGCATTGAGACTTCGGGGCACTTTGATTTAGATGCAGAGCTAAAAATTTGGATATCAAGCGAACAACAAGCTAGTATTCAAAAGAAATTCAATAAGAAAGTAAACATTTACGATGTACAGAAAATATTAGCCAAACATACTTGCTAATATGAAGGAAAAAGAAAATTACTGCTTATAGGAATTATGGTTTTGCAGCTTTTCTAAGTAAATTTATAATTTACAAATAATTATTTACGATTAAACAATAAGCGTTTCCCCTGCCCTTTCGAAATAAATTCACCTTTATTGTAAACCAATTGACCATTTACAAAAGTGGCTTCTACTTTAGATTTAAACTGCTGTCCTAATAAAGGTGACCACCCACATTTATAATGAATATTCTCAGGCATTACTTCCCAAGAAGTGTTTAAATCAACGATGGCCAAATCGGCAAAATAGCCTTCCCTGATAAATCCTCTATTTAGGATTTGAAACATTTCTGCCGGAGCATGACACATTTTTTCTACCACTCTTTCTAAAGTAATTTTTCCTTGATGCATCATTTCCAAAAGCAAAACCAAAGAATGTTGAACCATTGGTCCACCCGAAGCTGCTTTAGTATACACATTCTCTTTTTCTTCCAAAGTATGAGGTGCATGATCTGTTGCTACAACATCAATCTTATTTTCTAATAAAGCCGCTAATAATCCATCGGTATCACTTTGCTTTTTAATAGCAGGGTTCCATTTAATAAAAGTTCCTTTTTTAGCATAATCCTTATCCGAGAACCAAAGATGATGCGCACAAACCTCTGCCGTTATTCGCTTTTCTATCAATGGTTTATCATTAGAAAACAATTCCATTTCTTTGGCTGTCGTTAAATGTAAAACGTGTAAACGTGTATTGTGCTTTTTGGCTAAGTTTACAGCAAAAGAGCTTGATAAATAGCAAGCTTCTTCTGAACGAATAAGCGGATGCATAGAAATTGGAATATCATCACCATATTTTGCTTTTGCCTCTTTCAAATTATGCTGAATAGTGCTTTCATCCTCACAATGCACAGCAATCATCATTTTACTTTTCGCAAATATTTTTTCCAGCGTTTGCTGATTATCAACCAACATATTACCCGTGGAAGCACCCAAAAATATTTTTACGCCACAAACATTCTCCGGATTGGTTTTTAGAACTTCCTCGACATTGGTATTTGATGTTCCCATATAAAAGGAATAATTCGCCCAAGAACGACCAATTGCAGCTTGATATTTTTCTTCCAAAATATCCTGTGTTAAAACATTGGGGATAGTGTTAGGCATATCCATAAAGGAAGTCACACCACCAGCAACAGCGGCTTTAGATTCCGTTTCCAAGTCGCCTTTGTGCGTAAGTCCGGGATCCCTAAAATGCACCTGATCGTCAATTACTCCCGGTAAAATATATTTTCCGCTTAAATCAATATTAATACAATCATTAGGAAGCTTTATCTTCTGATTGCTTGTAATTATTTTACTAATACGTTCATTTTCAATGAGGATATCGGCTTTAAACTGTTTTCCTTCATTGACTAAAGTAGCATTTTTAAGAAGATAGGCAGACATAGAAGTACTGTTTTGAATTAGATTCAAAAGTACAAAACCTATAAAGCAAAAAAATATTTTTTTGTTTTTATTAGCTATTTAATCCAATGATAACTCAAGAAGTTAATAATTGAAACGTTTCGCTATTATTTCAACAAACCTGTTCTATCGTTAAACTCTTCAATTAGTTCATCCCAACGATCCGGCTGATGGAATACTTTATCCCAGATTTGTCTATCATACCACATCTGATTCAAGTCCTCTAAAGGTTTGGCTTGTTGTTCAATCCAGGTAAAATATTTTAGGTTATGAATAGCTTTCTGATCTTGATAATTCAATTCTTTCATATTGTCGATGCCTTGTTCCATTAACGCACCTTCAAAGTCGATAGCAGCTTGCATTTGACTATAATCTCCTTTTTCAATACGCTGCTCTTCTATTCTACTTTCATACATTTCGGCAGAATCAGTAGCAATAGTAAAAATCACATCGTCTTTATCGTACTCAAAATACTTAGCTGTTTTAATTGCTGCAAGCAAATTACCAATACTACTAATTCCAAGTAAGTATAATTTATCGACTAACTCAGGATCAATACCTTTTGCTTTTAAATACTCTTTTCCCTCTTTTTCGTTAAAAAGTCTGAGTAAACGCATAGTATGTTCATCATCAATAGCAGAAACGGCATCGGTATTTCTAACATTATGTATCCAAGGAACATGTTTATCACCAATACCTTCAATACGATGACCTCCAAAACCATTTCTTAATAAAGTAGGACATTGAAGAGCTTCTGAAGCAACCACTTTAACTTGAGGATTTAAGGTACGTAAATAATCTCCGGCAGCAATTGTTCCCGCTGAACCGGTAGCTGAAACATAGGCGGAAAAACGAGTGGTATCTGTTTTTACTTCGTCATACACTTCCTGAATAGCTTTTCCGGTTACATTATAATGCCAAGCTGAATTTCCAAACTCATCAAATTGATTAAAGATAATCGCATCTTTACGAGTTTCGCGAATTTCCCAACATTTATCATAAATTTCTTTTACATTAGATTCACAGCCGGGAGTTGCAATAACCTCTGCTCCAATATCTTCCAACCAAGTAAAACGTTCTTTACTCATTTCTTCAGGTAAAATAGCAACAGCCGTAACATCCATCAAATAAGAGTCGAAAGCTCCACCTCTACAGTAATTTCCGGTAGATGGCCATACAGCTTTATTATAAGACGGATCAAATTGTCCGGTAATAATACGAGGTGCTAAACAACCATATGCCGCTCCAACCTTATGTGCACCGGTAGGAAAATATTTACCTAAAACCATAACTATTTTAGCATCAACGCCAGTAATTTCTTTAGGTATCTCCATATAATTCACACCACCAAATCCGCCACCTGTTTCAACAGGTTCATTTTTCCAAGTAATACGAAATAAGTTTAAAGGATGGTTATCCCATAAACCAATAGATTTTAGTTGTTTAACAATTTTTTCGGGAATCAAAGTTGGATCTTCCATCTGTTTAAATGTTGGAAGAATAATTCCTTTCTCACGGTAGCGTTTAACAGCACGTTCCAGTACTTCGGTATTAGTTACCTTATCAATAATTTCAATCATAAGTAAAATTTTAGGGCTGCTAAAGTACGGAAAAAATGGACATCTACGTAGATGTTAGAGGGTTTTAAAATATTTACTCTAAGCAACTATTTTTCAAGAAGAAAAATCCTCTTTTTTATGCTCGTATTTTACCATTTTTTAAATAAACAACTCATTTTTTGTTGAATAAACAAAATATTACTGTAACTTTGGGAGTATAGCATTAATATACCCCTCTAATTTGAGTTATAACAAATACATAAAACATATACATATCCCCCACATTTGGGTGGTATAGTTTAACTTTTATAAACATATAAACTAGTTACCATGCATTAAAA
>JAGGWH010000177.1 GCA_021157585.1 Bacteroidales bacterium
TTATATAAATATAAATCCCGTAGGGATTCGATATTGGTAAAACCGAATCACGAGAAAGTATCGTCCCGTATGGGACGAGAGATTTTTCTATTATGTTTTTACCAAGCTTTAGTACCTACGGTACTGATTAATGTAAAAAAATATTTTGTATCTTAGGCAGAGTTACACCACCATCTGTGCTATGAAATGGTGGTCAATATTTATCAATGAACAACTTCTTGATTTTAGATATTTCTCATAAAAATATACGGCTATGGCAAACACATTTACACAGATTCATCTTCATTTGGTTTTTGTAGTTCAAAATAGAGCATCTTTAATTTCTACAAAATGGGAGAATAGATTATATAAATACATTAGCGGGATTATTCAAAATAATGATCACAAATTATTAGCAATAAACGGAATGCCAGACCATATCCATATTTTAATTGGAATGAGACCAACTCAATCTTTATCTGAATTAATGCAAGATATTAAAGGCGATTCTTCAAAATGGATAAATGAAAACCGGCTTGTTAATGGGAAATTTGTTTGGCAACAAGGTTACGGTGCTTTCTCATACAGTAAATCGCAAATACCGAAAGTTATCAATTATATTAAAAATCAAAAGAAACACCATCAGAAAGTTTTGTTTATTGAAGAATACAAAAAAATATTAGATGATTTTGGAATTAGTTTTGATGAAAGATATATTTTTAAGTCAATAAAAAAAACCCGAAAAATTTGATATTTCTTCGGGTTTAACAAAAAATGGAACACTCAATTTTTTTATATTAATTCACGATCTACATCTTTATCACCGCGACCACTTAAATTGATAATACTAATTTGCTCAGGTTTATTCTTTAATATTTTTTGAGCCAAAGCAATAGCATGTGCAGATTCGATAGCCGGAATAATACCTTCAAGACGTGAAAGAAGTTCAAATCCTTCAACAGCCTCTTTATCGGTAATAAGATGATATTCCGCTCTTGCAGTATCTTTTAATAAAGCATGTTGCGGACTAATACCTGGATAATCCAAACCGGCAGCAATAGAACGAGTTGGATAAACAACACCATTTTTGTCTGTTAGAGCATAAGAATAAGTTCCTTGGAATACGCCTTGTCGACCTAAAGTCAGCGTAGCTGCTGTTTCGCCTAAAACAGGTCCAACACCACCACCTTCTGCACCAAATAATGCAACTTCAGCATCTTTTAAAAAGTCATTAAAAAGTCCTATAGCATTAGAGCCACCACCAACACAAGCAATAAGGTTATCGGGCAAACGACCTTCACGTTCAATAAATTGTTTTTTTGCTTCGCGACCGATAATACTTTGAAAATATCCTACCATAGTTGGATAAGGATGTGGACCTACTTGAGATCCAAGTAAATAATAAACATCAGGGTTTTCAATATAATATCCTAAAGCAGCATCCACGGCATCTTTTAATGTTCCTCTTCCTTCATTGGTTACAACCAATTCTGCTCCTAAAAGCTTAATACGACTCACATTCATTTTCTGACGCCGAACATCTTCAGCTCCCATAAACACTTTACATTTAATTCCAAAAAGTGCAGCTGCTGTTGCCGTTGCAACACCATGTTGTCCTGCTCCCGTTTCAGCAACAATCTCGGTTGCACCCATACGTTTTGCCAATAAAATCTGACCAATAGCATTATTTATTTTATGAGATCCTGTATGATTAAGGTCTTCGCGTTTTAAATAAATTTTGGAACCAATATGCTCAGACAAACGATGTGCATAATAGAGAGGAGAAGGCCGCCCAACAAATTGTTTTAGATAGTAAGCATACTCTTCCTGAAAGCTACTATCATTACGAGTCTTTTCAAAAACTTCAAAAAGATTTAAAAGTTTTCCTTCTAAAACAGGAGGAACAAATATTCCACCATATTCACCAAATTTTCCATTTACTGCATCAAGATTAATTTCTTTTGTGTTATTTATTACTGTTTGATTATTCATTGTTTTAATTTTTTAAAGATGATTTTATATGATATTTTTATAAACTTATGTTTTTAATGCTAGGCTAAGGCCCCATTAAATCAAGTTTCGCCATCGGAAAACCATCTGTTCTGTATTTTGGACTTTTTGTTTCATTGTGTTTTTTAATTTTTAAGCAAAAAAAAACCGCAGGTGAAACACCCGCGGCTATATATATCATAATAATTGCAACGTTCTATTTCTCCATCTCGGAATCAATATTGCGCCACCACCAATTATTTAAATTCATTGTTGTTTTCATATGCAGCAAAATAAAGACCTATTTCTCTATTTTGCAAGAAAATTTTATTATTTAATTAAAATAATTTTTAATCATTTGAGACACAAAAATATACATATCATATATTTTCTTCAACAACTGCTTTTCCTGCCTCATAGCCAATGTTAAATCTTCTCTGAAAACCATCAGCATCGACATTTAAGTCGTCAAAACCTATATTTTTATATCAAATGAAGGATAAATAAGTTGAATATTTTACGTCCATCTTGTTTTAATCCACTCTTGTTGTTCTTCAGGACTTAAAAAAGTCCAAGCAATAAGTCGAGAACCCTTATTCCCTTGTCCCATAGGAATAGTTTTTACCTCTACCGCTTCTTCTTTTTTAAGAGCATTATAAGCATTTTTCAAGTTGGATTTCTTTGATACTAAGGTAGAAAACCAAAAACAGGAATTCGCAAAATGCTTACTCTCCCGAATCATATTTTTGATAAACTTTTCTTCGCCTCCATCGCACCATAACTCATGGCTTTGTCCACCAAAATTACGACTTACTCCTGTAACTTTTTCGTGAGTGAGGTTGCTTAGTTTTCTTAAACTTCCCTTTTGAGCTTCTTCTTGCGAAGCATGAAAAGGTGGATTGCAAATACTCAAATCAAAGCGTTCCTCCTTTTGAATAGCTCCAAAAAAAATGTCTTTTGGATTGGCTTGCAATCGGATTTCAATATTTCCTATTAAGGAAGAGTTACTATCAATGATTTTATTTGCAGATTCTATTGCCACAGGATCAATTTCAGTGCCCACAAATGTCCATTCATACTCTGCATTTCCAATAATAGGATAAATACAATTGGCGCCAGTTCCGATATCGAGACATTTTATATGCTTGCCTTTGGGTATATTCCCAAAGTTTTTGCTACTCAAAATGTCGGCAATATGGTGGATATAATCGGCACGACCCGGAATGGGTGGAACTAAATATCCTTCTGGTATATCCCAATTTTCTATCGCATAATAATGCTTCAATAAAGCCGTATTTAGCATTTTTACTGCTTCCGGATCGAAAAAATCAATCGATTCATCATTATAAATATTTAACTTTACAAATTGAGCTAAATCAGGGCAGCTTTCAATAAGCTGTTTAAAATCATAACGTTTGCGATGTTTACTCCTTATATGTAAACGTGGTTTCTCTTTCGGGTGAGTCTTCTTTTTCTTTTCCATAGCGTTTGCAAATTTATAGCAATTATGACTCGAATAAATAATAAATAAATTGCTTACTTTTATGCCACACAAATCATATTAATTAACTTAAATCCTAAAATATGAAAATGATAAGAATCAATGGTTGGATGCTTGCATTCCTACTCACTTTATTTATGCTCCCTTCAATGCAAGCCAATGCGCAACGCAGAAAGAAAAAAACAACAGTAACAACAAAGCAATTTGAACTTACTGATCAAATGGTAAAAATGCTTAAATTCAGAAGTCTTGGCCCTGCAGCTTATTCAGGAAGAATTTCTGACTTAGCTGTAAATCCTGATAATACTTCTGAGTATTATGTTGGAACAGCTGCCGGTGGATTATGGAAGACTATGAATCATGGAACAACCTTTAAACCCATATTCGATAATCAATCTGTATTCTCCATTGGATGTCTTGCTATGGATCCCAACAATTCTAATGTTGTTTGGGTTGGAACAGGCGAAAACAATAGTCAAAGAAATCTCGCCTATGGCGATGGTGTTTATAAAACCACAGATGGTGGAAAATCATTTACCAATATGGGTTTGAAAACAAGCTCACAGATTGGAAAAATTATGATCGATCCCAGAAACAGCAATGTGGTTTATGTTGCTGCTCAAGGACAAGCTTGGGGACCGGGTGGTGAACGTGGTTTATATAAAACTACTGATGGCGGTAAAACGTGGAACAGAGTTTTAAATATTGGTGAATATACCGGAGTCTCCGATATGGAAATGGATCCAAGAAACCCTGATGTGTTATATGCTGCTTCTCATCAGAGAGAGCGCCGTGTCTATTCCAAGATTGATGGTGGACCGGAATCTGCTATCTACAAATCTGTTGATGCAGGAGCTACATGGACTAAACTAAGCAAAGGACTTCCAAAAGGTGATGTTGGTCGTATTGGCTTAGCTTTATCGCCTGCAAATCCTGATATTCTTTATGCTGTAATAGAACTTCCCGGGAATAAAGGAGGGCTTTATCGTTCTTCTGATAGAGGCGAAAGCTGGGAAAAACGCAGCAATAAAATTGCAAGCAGCCCTCAGTATTATAACGAACTTTATGCCGATCCTATCAATCAAGATATAGTTATATTAATGGATACCCGTGCCGGTCGCTCAAAAGATGGGGGTAAAACTTGGGAAAATATTGAAGGTCGCAATAAACATGTTGATAATCACGCACTATGGATAAATCCTGACAATACCGATCATTACCTGATGGGCTGTGACGGTGGATTGTACGAAACCTATGATGGAGCAGAAACTTGGCAGTTTGCAAGCAATCTTCCCATCACTCAATATTATCACGTAAGAGTGGATAACGATTATCCTTTCTATAATGTGTATGGTGGTGCTCAAGACAATGGTTCTTGGTTTGGACCTTCTCAAACACATCGCAGATACTTGGTAAATAGCGACTGGACTTATACTATTGGTGGCGATGGTTATTTATCTACTCCAGACCCAAATAATCCCGGTATTTCTTATCACTCATCACAGTATTGCGGTATCAGAAGATATGATGAGACAACAGGAAATAGCATTTCTATTAAGCCTCAACCAACTACTGATGAGGAATATACTTGGAACTGGAATACACCTTACTTTATCAGCCATTTCGATTCTAAAACTTTATATATCGGTGGTAATTATGTGTTGAAAAGTACCGATATGGGTGGTAGTTGGAAAAAAATCAGTGGCGATTTAACACGTCAGATAGACCAGAATACTTTACCAATGATGGGTAAGATTTGGCCTCCTGAAGCTATTGCCAAAAATATGTCGACTTCTAAATTTGGAAATATCTTTGCTTTATCTGAGTCTCCTTTGAAAAAAGGAATGATGTATGTAGGAACCGATGATGGTTTAATTTGGATTACCGAAAATGATGGTGAAAACTGGACAAAATACAGCTCATTCCCCGGTATTCCGGATATGACTTTCGTGAATTATGTGCTTCCTTCTCAATACGATGAAAGTACGGTTTATGCTTGTTTTGACGGGCGTAAGAACAGCAGTGATTTTACTCCTTATTTAATAAAAAGTACCGATAAAGGAAAAACTTGGACTTCTATAGCTTCTAACCTTCCATCCGGAACTGTTTACGTTATTCAAGAAGATTTTGAGAATCCTAATATCTTATTTATCGGGACAGAGTGGGGCGTTTGGACAACTATTGACGGTGGTAAGAAATGGGTTCAGCTCAAAAACGGAATTCCTCCGGTTCAAGTGAAAGATTTAACAATTCAAAAACGTGAAAACGATTTGGTTGTTGCTACTTTTGGTCGTGGATTTTATGTTATGGATAATTATTCTGCTTTGCGCGAATTAAGCGAAAATCTTGCGAAGAAAGAGGCGCATCTATTTAAAATTAGTGATGCTTTAATGTATTATCCTTCAAGCAATCTAAATTATCAAGGTGATGTTCATTTTAGAACACCAAACCCAAACCCATCAGCTAAATTTGAATATTATATTAAAGATGGATACAAATCGCTAAAGGCTAAAAGAACTAAAACCGATATTACAGCCTCTAATTATCCTTCTGAAGATGTATTGAGAGCTGAAGCAACAGAGGCTAAGCCAACATTGGTTTTTACTGTTTATGATGCCGATGACAATATTATGCGAAAACTTACAACTTCTTTAAGCAGCGGTTATAACAGCATAAATTGGGACTTACGTTATTTGACTGATCGTGGACCAAAAGTTCCTCCTGGAGATTATACCGTAGCCATTGATAAAAACATAGACGGCGTATTCACTCGCTTAGTAGAGCCACAGACTTTTAAAGTTATATCATTGCCTAACGCATTGGGAACACCTGATTACGCTGCAAATTTCAATTTCTTAAAAGATGTGAATGATTTGAATGCACAAGTAAATGCGGCTCGTGTAAAAATTCAGAATATGAATACACGTATATCGAACATGAAAAAAATGTTAGCAAATATGCCTGTTGAAGCCAGTGTTTTGGTTAATAAAATGGCTGATTTACAAAAAGAGATTGACGATGTTGCTAAGGTTGTTATTGGTGGTTTTGGAGCTAAAAATAGTGTGTCAAGCAGAATTCGCTTTGCACAATATACCACTGCTTCTGCCGAAGCCGATATCACAGGAGCTCAAAAAGAACAGTTTGCTCTTGCTCATGAAGCCTTTGTCGGTCAGGCAGATACTATAAACAATTTGTTTACGGTTAAACTTCCTGCACTGGAAAAAGCATTTGAAGAAGCCGGAGGAGTATTATTTAATAATGTTCCTGAACGCCATAGATATTGGGAAGAATAAAAATTATTAATTTTAAAATAGGGCTGTCAAAAAGTTTGACAGCCCTATTTTTTTATATCAAAATAAACCCTCCTTTTAACCCAAAGAAACATCAAGAAACATCATTATTGCAAATCCTATCATAGCACCAATAGTCGAAAAATCAGTTTCATTACCCGTCTGAGCTTCGGGAATTAGTTCTTCTATAACAACAAAAATCATTGCTCCGGCAGCAAAGGATAAGGCATAAGGAAGCAAAGGAGTCATTACTAAAACCAGGTACGCTCCAAGAACTCCGGCTATGGGCTCTACAACTCCTGATAATTGCCCGTAATTAAAAGATTTTAGTCTTGGCATTCCTTCCCTACGAAGAGGAATAGACACAGCAGCACCTTCGGGAAAATTCTGAATTCCTATACCAATAGCTAATACTACCGCTCCGGCAAGCACTCCCACATCAGGATTATGAGCTAAAGCACCAAAAGCAACACCAACGGCTAATCCTTCGGGAATATTATGTAATGTAATTGCCATAACCAATAATATACTTCTTTGCCAATGTGTTTTTATTCCTTCGGCTTTATCAGTAGAAAGTCCCATATGCAAATGGGGTAAAATCTTATCAATTAATAATAAAAAAGCGCCACCAGACAGGAACCCTATTACTGCCGGTATCCATCCCTGAGTGCCGGCTTCTTCACTCATCTCAATGGCAGGTTTTAATAATGACCAAAAACTGGCGGCAATCATCACTCCTGCTGCAAAACCTAACATGGAATTTAATACTTTTTGATTGATGGTTTTAAAGAAGAAAACCATAGAAGAACCCAAAGCAGTCATTGCCCAAGTAAATAATGTAGCCCCAAGTGCCAATAATATCGGATTATAATCAAGTAAGTATTCTAAATTCATTTTCAATTATTTCTAATTTTTAAAAGAAGATGTTATTTTTAAGTCCCCCAAAGTTATCAAGTTTTTCTTCAAATAAAATCGTTAAATAATTTTTAGAGTAACAGAAGTTAAATTGCTAAGATATCGTTAAATAATTCACTTTAGATTGGAATAGTTAATACCTTTGTTTCTTTTTTAAAATACAGAATCCATGGATAAAAATAGAACAGTAAATTTCATTAAAAAAATAGAGATTTTTAGAGGAATAGAACAGCCCGAGCTTATTGGGATAGCAAATAATATTTATCAAAAATCATATAATTCAGGAGACTATCTTTTTGAACAAGGATCTGCACGAAAACACATTTTTATCGTTTATAAAGGAGAGGTAGAATTATTTACAAGAAACTCTTACGGAGAAGAAAAAAAATTAACTTTTTTTGGTTCGGGAGACTTCTTTGGAGAAGGTTCTTTGATGGATGATGCACCACATTCAACAAGTGCAAGAATTAGTAAAGATTCTGAAATGCTTTTACTTGATAATTCCTTTTTTTATGAGAATGGATCTATTGCGGTAAAAGTCCTCTCTAATGTAGCCAGAATTATCTCTCGACGGATGCAACACGCCAATACCATGGCAAATCAGAGTGCATCTCAATACGTATCAGGAAAAACGCGTACAGAACATGATCTGTTAGGGAATAGAGAAGTTCCATACGAAAGCTATCACGGTATACAAACACTTAGAGCGACAGAAAATTTTAATATTAGTGGTGTTACTTTAAATTTTTATCCCGTTTTAATTAAGTCTTTGGCTATGGTTAAAATGGCAGCGGCAAAAGCCAATAACGAATTAGGTCTTATTGACCAAACTCTTACTAATGCTATTGTTCAGGCTTGTCAGGAGATAATATCAGATCGTTACCATTATCACTTTGTCGTGGATATGATTCAGGGAGGTGCCGGAACATCTACAAATATGAATGCCAATGAAGTGATTGCAAATCGCGCTTTGGAAATTTTAGGTCACTCTAAAGGCGAATATGAATATTGTCATCCTAATAATCACATCAATTTATCACAATCCACTAACGATGCTTATCCAACGGCTATAAAAATTGCCTTAATCAACAGCAATAAAAAATTAATTGAAGTTTTAAGTAAGCTCATCAAGGCTATTGAAGAAAAAAGCCGAGAGTTTGCACATATCTTAAAAATGGGTCGTACACAGCTACAAGATGCCGTACCTATGTCATTAGGACAATCATTTGAGGCTTATGCAGTTACACTTGCGGAAGAAATTGATAATTTGAACCATAATGCGTCCTATTTTCTTGAAGTAAATATGGGAGGAACAGCCATTGGAACCGGAATAAATGCAGAGGTCGGATACAGCCCAAAGGTAATTCGTCACTTACGTGAGATTACGGGAATGGATATTAAACTGGCTTCAAATCTTATTGAAGCAACTCAGGATACAGGCTCATTTATTGCTTATTCCGGAGCCATAAAACGCTTAGCCACTAAGCTATCAAAAATGAGTAACGACCTTCGACTAATGTCCAGTGGTCCACGTGCCGGATTTAATGAAATAAATCTACCGGCTATGCAACCCGGTTCAACCATTATGCCGGGGAAGGTAAATCCGGTAATCCCTGAAGTTGTAAACCAAATTGCGTTTAAAGTTATAGGTAATGATTTAACTGTTGGACTTGCTGCCGAACACGGACAATTAGAATTAAATGTATTTGAACCTGTTATTGTACAAAGCTTATTTGAATCTATCGAGATGCTGAAAAATGGTATGGATGCACTTAATCACAGATGTGTTCAGGGTATTACGGCTAACGAGGAACATTGTCGTAATATGATTAAGAACAGCATTGGTATTGTTACTGCTTTGAATCCATATATTGGATATGATAATGCAAGTGCACTTGCTAAAGAAGCCTTAGAAAGCGGAGGTGGTGTTTATGATTTGGTTTTAGAAAAGAAACTCTTATCGAAAGAAAAATTAGATGAAATTCTTAAACCCGAGAATATGATAAAACCTAAAGGCAAAAATTAACAGAAATATACAGCCACAGTAAACAACAAAGCCACAGATATTTTGTATATTTGTTAGAACTTAAATTCTAACACTTAAGGACTCTATTCATGTACAAGATTAGCATTTCATTTATAACCACACTTATTTTTATGCTTTTTCTTAGTCCTATTGTCAAAGCTCAGAAAACAGTAATTAATAAAGAAATAAAACGACCTAAAATAGGTTTGGTACTTAGCGGAGGTGGTGCCAAAGGTCTTGCTCATGTTGGAGTGTTAAAAGTTCTCGAGGAGCTAAATATCCATCCGGATTATATTACCGGAGTGAGTATGGGCTCTATTGTTGGCGGTTTGTATTCTATTGGATATTCTGCTAAAGAGCTGGACAGTATAACAAAAGCTGTAGATTGGAATATTATTTTTAACGATGAATTAAGCTATAATCAAATTGGATACAACGTAAAAGAAAATTATCGAAATTACCAATTAAATTTATCGGGAAATAGTATCGATAAAGTTGGACTTCCTTTGGGTGTTGTGGGCGGTCAGAGTATTTCAGAATTCTTCTCAGAATTATGTTGGCGTTCAACCGGAATAGATTCTTTTGATGATTTCCCTATTCCTTTTCGCTGCGCTGCCACAGATATTATCTCAGGTAAATATATTGTGTTTGATTCAGGTAGTTTAGCTCAAGCAATGCGTGCAAGCATGGCTATCCCCACAGCCTTTACACCCGTTATAAAAGACAAAATGTTATTAGTTGACGGAGGAGTACTTAATAATTTTCCTGTACAAGAATGCATTGATATGGGAGCCGACATTATAATTGGTGTATATGTAGGTTCTAATGAAAACGCCGAAGTTGATGATTTTAAAACAATGCTGGAAGTATTAACTTATTCAGCTTCTTTTATGGGAGTTGTAAATTCCAGAAAGCAAATGAATAAGTTAGATATAAAAATAGCTCCTGCATTAGGTAAACTGGGAGTAGAAAGTTTCGGGAAAGCTGATGAAATAATAAATATTGGAGAAGCTGCAGCACGCCAAAAAGATGTTTATACTCAATTAAAGGCTTTATCTGATTCCCTAAAAAAATTTCCTGTTAAAAAGAACTTTGAATTGCCTCACATCAATAATGAATTACCTATTGGCAATATTCAAGTGTTAGGTTTAAAGTCTAGAAGTAAAGATTTTATCGTTGCTTTATCTGAACTTGAAGAAAATAGCATAATTAGCAGTAAGCAAGTAAATGCAGCAGTAAAAAGACTTTACGGAACATTAATTTTTGATAAGGTAGAATACCGATTTGTTAAAAATGGCGACAAATTCGATCTGATCTTTGAAGTGCTTGAAAAAGATAAAATACATTTTAATGCCAGCGTTTATTACGATAATTTCTTTGGTGCCGGTTTATTTATAAATACCTCGTATAAACATTTATTGGTAAGTTCTTCAAAGCTCAATTTAACAATAGATATTTCTCAATATCCCAGAGCAAACTTGAGGTATAATATTGTTGGAGGAAAAAGAAAACGTTTATTATTTGGTTTAGGTATTAACACACAAAGTATTGTCATACCCAATTATTATGAGTTTGATAATAGTCTAATTGTTTCTTTGGGTCAATTCAGAAATAATCAATTAAATTTTTGTAGCTGTTTAGGCTTTTCACCAACAACCAATTCAAAAATAGAATTTAAAGCCTCTCACTTAACTAATTATTTTCATTTGCAAGGCGGCTTGGAAAATCTATATGGTATTGACGCAGTAACTTCAAATAGTTTTACCATAGAAACATCTTATAAAATAAATACTCTCAATCATCCTGTTTTTCCAACTAAAGGAATTAAATTAAAAGTGATGTATAGAAGAATGCTTAATCCCAAATCGTCTTATAATGATGATGGTATGTTTAATGCTATTTCTAACGAAAACAATATTGTAATAATAGATTTCAAACACTATCTTAAAATAAAAAACCAATTCTCTATTATTTCGGAATTTACATTGGGATATATGAGTTCCATTCCTTTTTATGCCGATAAATTCTTCTTAGGGGGAAGCGGATTTAACACACGATTAAATACTTTTAATCAAGCTGGTATTAAACCATATCAAATTGCTACGGATAATTTTCTAAAATTTGGACTTGGCATGCAACAAAAAATTGGTGATAATTGGTATGTAAACCTATTCACTGAACATATTGCATTTATTAATCATGCCGAAACATATTCGGAAGAATCATTGAGGATTGAAGGCGAAACAATATTTAGTTGGATGGGAAGCATATCCTATGATTCTGTTATTGGACCACTAAAAATTGCTGTCTCACAAAATATTAGTAATAGTGAATTTTACTTTTATTTTAGCTTAGGATTTCCTCTCTAATATCCCTTTGTAAAAATCTCAGTTTACAATAAATTTTGTATTCAATTATTTACTGAGCAGACAATCTCAACAGTTCAACAATCATCTTGAGTGCTTTTTCCATATCTTCAATATAGATATGTTCATCAAGAGCATGCTCATTTCTTGCTCCAATACCCACAACAGCCATTTCTATCCCCATATTGTTATATATAGATGCATCTGTAAAACCGGTCATAAAAGTTGCCTTAGCATCTATTCCAACCGTTTTAAGAGCTTTTTTTGATAAATCAACAGTAAATGAATTTTCAGGGATATCGACGGCTTTACATAAATTACTTTCAATAATTTCTACTTGAGCACCCATAGATTCCACTTCACGACTTATAATCGTTTTCATTTCGTCTGCCAACTTCTCGGCTTTTTCGTGCGATAAACTTCTACATTCTGCTTTAAAAACTACTTTATCAGGAACTCCATTACGAACAATTCCTCCTTCAATTATTCCAACATTAGCAGTAGTTTCATAATCTATTCTACCTTGTTTTAAGGCAACTATTGCTTTAGAAGCAGCAAGTATAGCATTAATTCCTTTTTCGGGTTCCATTCCGGCATGAGCCGATTTTCCTTTTACAGTAACATCAAAAGTAAAATATGATGGACCTCCAATGATAATTGTATCTAAAGTATCATTATCGAGTAAGAATCCTTTTTTTGCCGTTAATTTTGAATAATCAAGATTTTTAACACCAAACAAACCTATTTCTTCTTCTCGAGAAATAGCGACTTCAATAGGCGGATAAACTTCAGCAATTCTAATGGCTTCCAACATTTCAGCTATACCTGCTTTATCATCGGCACCAAGTATAGTGTCTCCCTTTGATCTAATGACTCCATCTTCTAAAATAGGTTCTATACCTATACCGGGTTTTACAGTATCAGCGTGACAGGATAATAGAACAGGGTCTTTACCTTTACATCCTTTGGCAGGTAACTTAGCAATAAGATTTCCATAACTATCTTGTTCGGTTTTAGCACCCAATTTTTGGTATTCTTTTTCAAGATAATTAATAAAATTTGCCTCATTACTCGATTCACTATCAATCTGAACCATTTCCATAAACTGCTTAATCATTCTGTCTGACATTGCTTTATTTTTTTTGATTATTACTCAATTTTTACTAATTCATAATTTGTACTTCGTCCACCGCTTGCTTCTTTCTGTAAAATATTTTTCTTCATCAAATCTTGAATATCTCTTAAGGCTGTGTCCTGAGAGCATTTATTTATCTTTCCCCATTTTGAAGAGGTCAACTTACCATTAAATCCATCAAGTAGTTTATTTATCATTTTTTGCTGCCTTACATTAAGGATAGTAGTGGAATGTAATTTCCAAAATTCTGCTTTATACAGCACTTTTGATAAAATTTCTTCCGTAGCGTTTATCGCATTTGTTAAACAATTTAAAAACCATAATATCCATTCAGTAATATCTAAATGACCTTTTTGTGTTTTTTCTAATATATTATAATATTCCTTTCGTTCAAGTCTGATTTGTGCTGACATACTATAAAATCTTTGCATACTTTTATCCGAACGTGCTAATAACATATCAGTTATTACTCTTGCTATTCTTCCGTTTCCATCATCAAATGGATGGATTGTTACAAACCATAAATGTGCAATTGATGCTTTTAATACTAAATCTAATCCATCTTCATTTTCAAACCAATTTAGGAATACATCCATTTCTTGGGCTACTAGCTCAGGTTTAGGTGCTTCATAATGTACCTTCTCCTTTCCCATAGGTCCGGAAACTACTTGCATAGGGGCTTTTCTCCAATTAGCAACAATAATTTTATGCATATTATTTCTTCCTGTTGGAAATAAAGCGGCGTGCCAGTCAAATAATCTATCTGAATTTAATGGTGTTGAATATCGTTGAGTTGCATCTAACATCATTTCAACAACTCCTTCAACATTTCTTTCTGAATAAACAGAACCTGCAATATCAAGTCCTAATCTTCTTGCAATTGAAGAACGTACTTGTTCTTTTTCCAGAAACTCACCTTCTATTTCTGATGATTTTATTACATCTAATGTTAAAGTGTCTAATACAGCTTCGTTTTGTAGGTCAAAACCAAGAGTTTCCATTTTCCCTAAAAGTTTACCTTGAAGGTTTCTTGTTTCTCCAAGTTTTAACATTACTTTTTTATTGTCCCAAGTAAAATAGGGCCAATTGTCTTGTTCGTATATGTAAATCTTTATTCTATGCATAATATGCGGTAAATATACTAATTATTCTCCACAAATGAAATATTCTCTGCTTTTTTCAAGGTGTTTATCTTTTTAATCACCGCATTTTGTCGTTTTATTTGCTTGGCGGTAACAAATATAAAACATAACAAACACATTTTCTTTTTATGGCAAATAAATAATATTGTAAAAAAGATATTATTCAAGAAAGGTGTAATCGTCTTAATACTAATCCCATTCTGATAAATTATTGATATTATTAGAGAAA
>JAGGWH010000178.1 GCA_021157585.1 Bacteroidales bacterium
AATCTTTTTAATAAATACATCATATAATCATATCTTAGATGTATGTATTTATAAAAGGTTTAATTTAAACTTATTTTTTTTTATTTTTTAAAAAAGCTTTTAAATATAGAATCCAAACATAAAACATTGCAATACCAATAGCCACATAGATAGGGTAGAGGATAAATTTTGGGATAAATGGAACTCGACGAAGAGTAGAGCCTAAAATTATCATTACCACGATTAGTATTTTATCTCTATTTAGGTGGAATTCCCAAATACTGATAGTTGCTTGCTTGAAAGATTTAATTCGTTGAATATTTTTTATTGTAAGTTTATGGAAAATGAAATATATTTTAATGAATGAAATAGGAACGGCTATTATCAATCCTATCCATATTTGAATAGTTGTTAATATGTCTAACCAGCTATATGCTCTTCTAAGTAGGATATAACTTGCTATTAGCCAGATGAGGCCTGTAATAATAATTAAAGTGTTATGTTTTACCCTAGGCATTTTTAAAGCTTCCTTTTTTAGCAAGGAATAAATAGTAACGAAAACTGGCTAAAAAGAGAGCAAGTCCAATACCAATGTATATTGGGCTTAAAAGATATTTTGGAATAAGAGGTGTATTTCGCATAAAAATACCAAGACTCATCATAAAAATGATTAATAGATATGTCGTCCATTTTTGAAATGCCCAAAGGCATACTTTTCCTTGGTATTGATTAATACGATAGATATTTTTGTTAGCAAGACCACTAAAGCCAAAATAAGCTATGACCAAACCTAATATTATTCCGGTAATTGTTGCAAATATAATTTCGTTAGTTGAGAGTAATGTAAACCACCTTAGAGCCAGGCTTGGCAAAAATATACCGACGCCTGTCCACATAAGACCTGAAATTAGAATGAGAATATTTTTATTAACTTTTGGCATAATTAGAAATATATTGAACCTAAAATAATGATAATCATTGCCGATGCCATATATAGCGAGGCTACTTTAAATACTTGAAAATTAGATTTTTCGCTTGGATATATAATGCTATATATTGCAAAACCAAATGCTATTGTAGCTAGTATTAATAATATTCTTACAAATCCCCAAGACAGTCCTAAAACAAATGCACCTAAGGCAAAAGCAATAGCCGAAGAAATTGTAGACAGAGCAATTATTAAACGTACTCTTTTAAAACCATATTTGGCTGCAAAAGTTGGTATTTGTGCATTGTTATAATCTTCAAAATAGCGCATATTAAAAGTCATAATATGTGTTGGTATCCAGAAGAGAATAGACAGACCCAAAAGAATGCCAATCAAATCTACTTCGCCCACACCCAAAACACGACCTGCCAGAATTGGCATTCCACCTGAAATACCTCCCCAAACGATTGACCAGGCCGATGTTCTTTTCAGCCAAATTGTATAAATTACAAAGTCGACAAATAAGCCTCCAAAAATAACCAAAGCATATAATGGTGATAGATAATAGGCTAAACCTAGTCCTGCAACATTCAAAACTGTACCAAAAATCACAGCTTCCTTTACACTTATTTTACCGGCAGGTAGAGGACGGTCTTCTGTTCTTTTCATTTTAGCATCAATATCTCTGTCCCATATCATATTATAAACAGTGGTTCCACTGATGGCAAGGAATAAACTTATAATCATCCATAGAGTTAAATCCCAACTATTATATGGGCAGCGAGAACTGATAAAACCGGTAATACCTGTAAGCAGCAAGAGCAAGGTTTGTAAGCTCTTAATTAACTGCCAGTAAATATTTAATTTTATTTTTAATTTGTTAATCATCAATTTTTTTATCAAGACAAAAGCACCGGAAGTTAAAATTTGCTTCCGGTGCTTCTTAATTGTTCATTAGATTTATAATTGAATAAAAATATGTTCTATTACTCAGTTACTTCATCTGTGGTTTCTACTTCTTCCGCATCTTCTACGGGAACTTCTTCTTTTACAACATCTCTAGCACATCTAAAGCCAATGTTAATGTTATAGAAATCAGGACCTGCACTGTTGCGTGCCCATACAAATAGATTGTATTCGTAATTGGTAAAACTTCCACCACGCATATAACGGTAGTGTACATTTTTATAGTCGTCGCCTAACCATTGCCAAACATTTCCACCCATATCGTATAAACCATAAGGGCTTCTGTTATCAATAGTTTCAAAATCTCCATAAGTTGTTCCGTTGAAATAACCTACGGGAGTTGTTCTTGAAATATTTCCTCCGTTTAAGCGTTTAAGAGCATTATTACTACTACCGTAGTTAGTATAATGTTTGTTTATTTCATCTCCCCAAGGATAAGCACGTAAATCAGTTCCGCGAGCAGCTTTTGCCCACTCTTTTTCTGTTGGTAAGCGATAACCGTAGAAATTGGCATAGGCTTGAGCTCCAAACCAAGTAACCATCACTACTGGATGATTAGCAAAGCCTTTATCTACAGTAAAAGTACCATTAACAAGCTTAATATGAGATCCTGCTTCTGAGAATGGCATATTTAAATAATCACCAGCAGGAATTTCCCACTCATGCAGATAACCGTCAAAAGGATCGCCTGGATGATAGCTAAAAATACTTCCATCTTTAATGGTAATAGTTCCCTTTGCTGATGCTTCGTTAAGATAGTCAGCGTATTGTTGATTGGTTACGTCAGTAATCATCATTTCATAATCGTAATCAATACTTTCTGCATAAGCATGCATATTGTAATAGAATGGACCGGCAGGAATTACTGCCCAGCTATCTGGATTTACACCTGTATCAATTACTTTTGTTTCTTCGTTAATAATTACATCAGTTGAACAACTGGCAAAAATAGCTAGTACGAAAGTTAAATAAATTAATTTTTTCATTGTTCACCTCCTTCGCTATTAAATTCATCATTTCTTCTGATATTAAGAACAGGATTTGATGTTCTTGGCATTTCTAATTCAGGATTAGCAGCTTCTTTTTTCCAAACGCCATCACCTTTGAATAAATCAAATAGTTTCCATCCTAAGAAAATGGCTAAGGTAACCAATAGTGCTCCTAAACCGAAATCGGCTAATAGCATTGTGGTATTCATTAAACCTTGTTGTGCAACTTCTTCAACAACGAATAAACGTTTCATTGAGAAGATAGTCATAGATGCAAAAGCAACATCCGATCCGATAATCATTATCCAACCAAACCATTTTCTTGCTTTCCCTTTCATACCTGCAACATCAGCATAGTACATTAAAATAATAGTAGCTATTAGCGCTGCTAAAATATGCCAGTGACCTGTAAGTGTAATACGCTCTTCGCGCGCAGGCCAAACTCTAAAGATATCTTCTAATTTGATAGCCATAAAGATACCGATACCACTTACGGTAAAATTCATAAACACCATTTGCCAGGTGGGTCCAAATTTCAATGGATCGTGGAGTAAAGCTTTTAGTTTTTGGAAGATATTAGGTTTTTCATATCCTAATTCTATTGAATTATCGTGTATAAGTTTTTTCCAGCTGTAAATTACAAGCATTAAAGCGGAAAACATAATACCTACAGAACCAATATAGATAAAGGTATGAGCCATATGAGTCCAAACAACAGACCAAACGCCTCCGGAAATTATCATGGTCCCAATAATCATAAATGGCATTGCTATTTTGTGGAAAATACCTTTAAACTCAAGCCAACGACCAACAACTAAAGTTATGGAAACAGCTACAAGAGTTAGCATAATGTGTAAGTGACCAACAATAGCTTTTTGTAAGTGTGTTTTATTTGGATCACGAATAAGATCTTCTGCTAAGAATGTTTCGTGACCGTTAGCCCAGAATGAACCAGTAACAGCACCAAAACCGGCAGAAATAAGCATGGCAACAGTCATTACAAAGAATGCCATGCGTTCCATATCCATTCCGCTTTTAAAATGAGCGTAATCTTTATTGGTTACGTAATATTCTTTTTTCCAAGGATTAAAAGCGAGAGCTAATAATACTCCGGAAAAGAACACTAAGGATTGTCCAACTAGGAATAATCCGTGAAAGGCGAAATTGTGACCCCAATAGGCAAAAGCAAGACCAAATACCATGGCCATCATATAACCTACAGTTACAAGTAGATTAATATTCTTTTGTTCGTGCTTACGCATAGGAACAATTGAAGTCATCATATAAACTTCAATGGCTACTATTGCCATAGCAATAGTGTGGTAGAGCATAATAATTCTACCTGCTCTTTCGGCAGGATTTAGATCCATGCCAAGCCATTTGACTGTTAAATCTCTAATTCCCCATTCTACCATAGGCCCTGACAGCGTTTGAAATATTGCTGTTACGATTGCAACAAGCGAAATAGCTGTCAGGATAAGTCCTTTTGTAGATGTGAAGAGATAATTAAATCTATTCATTGTTTTTAGTTTTTAAATTTGATTTATTGATACCAATTAGGTATTTTATTTAGTATTTGACATATTTTTCATAAATCCCCAAGTATATGCCAATGTCATAAGCAATAGTATTGGAGCTAAAATTGTGAAAACAACTTCGACAGTAAAAATCCCTAAAAGCGGTTTTCCTGCACCAAGAAAAGCCAAAGCCATTCCGCCAATCCCTATAATTGTGCCACCAACTGTTACCCAAACAAATCCCTTTTCAGCAACCTTATCTTTAACAGCCAAAATTGGGATTAAGAAAATTGTTAATCCAGCAAGTGAGTGAAAGATAGGGTAGATAAGCTTAGTGTCTATGACACCATAATTTTGTAAAATGATTAGGATAAACCCTAATACTAAAAATAGAACATAGGCCTTAGCGTACTTTTCGTAAAATTGACACATTAAACCTGAGGCAATAGCGAAAGGAATTAGGGTTGCAACAATCTTTATTTCGGGGCGTGCTAAAACAGCAAAATCGAATAAGATTACTAAAACTCCTGACACGAAGAGTACAGCAAATGAAACTATGTAATGGTAAAAATAATTTATTCTACCGGTAGTACCTTTAATTGCTTGAATAAATCGATAAATTAAATAAACGGCTGTAAGTCCCGTTATTAATAAAATAACCTGATCTAAAAGTGTTGTTTCCATAATGTTTTTAGTTTATAAATATATTAAACTATAAAGGTACTGAAATATTTAATAAAAAAAACTCAATGAGCAATAATTTGCTCATTGAGTTAGATATGTTATTATTAAGCTTTTTCTTCTTCAGTCAAATATTTTTTGAAGAAAGGAAGTAGTAATAAAATAAATAAACCTAGTGACATCATACCGCCTACAGCCCACTCAAAAGAACCTCTTACAAAATAGTTTTGGAAGGTTGCTATGGCTGAGAATAAAGTAACTGTTAGCATAGTGTTATAAGCCCATTTTTTGCGTAAGAAAACGAAAGGCATCATGAACATCATAATGTAAGCAGCAATATAATTACCGTATCCACCTAACAATAGGGAGATGGTGTTTGGATTATAAGTTGCTTCTGTCTTTTTAACTATAACGCTATCAACAACATGTTTACCTGTTGCTGGATCTTTGTATTTGCGAACGATATCAACAGGTGTGTCTGCTTTAAGGCTATCTACTTGTTTTTGTGAAATGGTAGTCAGTGCAATAGCATCGTAATGATCTAAATTTGTGTAAACATTACTATAAGGAGAGTAAGTATCTACAGTTTCTGTTTGATATTC
>JAGGWH010000179.1 GCA_021157585.1 Bacteroidales bacterium
AATTAGCCGGATTAGAAAATACTCCGATAAATAGTTTTAAAGACATTAGCAAAGGTAAGACTATTTTCAAAATTATAGAGCATTTCAAAATTACTAAGAAGCTTGTTTTTACTAAAGAATATATGCTTTGAAATACTATACATTATTTTCTGTTTTTTGAAAAATTATTGCTGCATTAGCTCCACCAAAACCTGATGCTGTTTTTAAAACCGTTTTAATTGGCAATGACTGATTATCTTTTACAATATTTATGGGAATTGAAACGCCATGTTTATCATATCCTAAGGTTTTTATTAAACGGTTATTTTTCATTGTTTCAATAGCAGCAATAGATTCTATAAGCCCGGCAGCACCAAGTGTGTGCCCCCAATATCCTTTTAAACTATTTATCGGAGTATTTTCTAATCCGGCTAATTGAAAGGCTTTACTTTCCATTTCATCGTTATAATTAGTTGCGGTTCCGTGACCGGATATAAAATCTATATCTTTTACTTTTATTGAAGATTCGTTAATTGCCGATTTAATAGCAAAATAAAGCCCGTCTCCCGTTCTTGATGGTCCTGAAATATGATTGGCATCGTTGCTAATCCCGGAACCCAGGACTTCGATATCTGATTTTTTTTCTTCTGAGGTTAGAATAACTACCCCTGCGGCTTCTCCAAGATTAAGACCTGTCCTATTTGCATCGTAAGGCCGACAAAGCTCACTGCTTAATGATTGAAAAGATTGGAATCCTGCAACTACGAATTCTGAAAGAATATCGGCTCCTGCTACGATTATATTTTTATAAGAACCTTCACGGATCATTCTGCTACCTATTCCTATGGCTTCAACACCGGAAATACAGGCATTTGAAATCACAATAGCTTTGTTTTGGATACCAAAAAAATCTTTAATTATTTGAGCCGATTTCCAAAGAAAGACTCTGTTTTCTTCCCATTTACTTTTTTCATTTTTAGCAAGTAAATCTATATTTCCTTTTGTAGAAGAGACGATTAATAATGTTTCTTCTGATTTTAAATCGATAGGATATTTTTTAAGGCTTTGCTGAATAACAAAGATAAGTAACTGCTCAAAAAAAGTATAACTATTTTTGATATCCGGAAATAAATCCTTAAAAACTTTATTAAAACGCTTATTATCAATCTTGGAAGCGAAGAAAGTTTTTGGATAATATTTTTTATCTAAAATAAGCTCACTCCCACTTTTACCTGCAAAAAGTTTTGTGGAATTCTCTTTTATTCCAAATCCGAGGGAGCTGATTAAATAAGACCCGTGTACAAATACTCTCTTCATAAATTAAAAACCATTTTTTGCTTTCCATTCAAGCATAAACTGCGGTTGATTTAATGATAATTCCCGACTATCAAGAAATAAAAAGACTTGAATAGTTCGTGCGGTGGCAATTATATCATTATTTGATTTCCGTTTGATTACATAATCAAATATTAGTTTTGCAGCATCAGAATCTACATAAGTAGCTTCTACTATTGCAGTATCGCCATAGCGAAGCTGCCGTTTATAATCGATATCAACCTTTATTATTGGAGTTGCCAAACCTGCTTTTTCAACATCATTATATCCAATATTAAAAGTTTTCCCAAAAGCTTCCCGGGCTTCTTCCAAATATTTTACATAGTGTCCGTGCCATACAATTCGTAAAGAATCTACTTCACTAAAACGTATAGAAATTTCAGCTTTTTGTCTTAATGTTTTCATTAGGCATCTTTTAGTTTTATTAGTTTCTGAAATATCTGTTTTTCTTTTTCTGCAATTACAACAAGCATATCGGCTACTCCATCGTAGGGATTTTCCACTTCCGACCGCTTTTTAATAATACGAGCTGTTTCAACAGCAAAATCTCTCCATAAATCTCCAATAGCAGTCATTTCAACAGATAAATCGCGTAAAAATGGTTGTTTTAAAATATCTGATGCTTCTTGTAAAAAGGCAGCATAAATATATCTAAATCCGGCACCACCTGTTCCTATTTCTTCTTGCGATCTAACAATCTGACCAAGATATTGTGAGGCTTTGCGATTACCAAGTTTTTTTGGATATTTCCTTAACTGTTTAGCCAAATATTTTATTCCTTTTACCCCAACTAATGGAATAGGAATAGTGAGCATATCCTTAGCTGTTTGTTTAATTCCTTGAGTAATAGCTTTTGCCAAATCTATTTCTTGAGGAGCTTTTACCGTCCAATACATATGACCTTTTGGAGCAAATACACCTTTGGCATAACGGACTTTTCTCAATTCTTTTGATGTTAGGCTTGTGGGCGTTTCCATTATAGGATCGCTAATCAAATAATTATCCTTTTCTTTACCATAGACAACCAAATTGTGTGCGTTAAAATGGAAGCGGTAAGGTTTTGGGAAATAAGTTAAATTATAAACTCCGACTAACATTCCAACGGGAGTTCCTTCTTTAAGCTTTTCGTCTAATTCACTCATTGCCTGATTAGGATCAGAGAAACGCTTTTTTTTCATTTTGAAACCTAAGCGACGAGCGGCTCTTTTAAAAATCATTCCCGGTAAAGGGCGAAATGATGTAACCGGAATATGATTCACTTTTAAAAATGGCAGATAGGAAAAAAATAATCCTGATCCAATACCAAAAATCATAGGTTCGCTCAGCTTAATGCCATAATAGGCAAATAAGTTTGATGAAACTCCATTTTCGCAATGTGCAGATTGTTTATGTTTAAAGTCGAGTTGCATTTATTTAAGTTCTTTGTTTTTTAGTGTTTCCAGTGTTATATCAAAAGTATCGGCATATTTATTCAGTACTTTATCAGTCAACTTATTAAAGCCTTTCATTTTCAAATGCTTTTTTACAATAAATCGCCATATTCCGACATAGGAAGCCAATATTTTAGTATCCATAAGATTTTTTTCCATATAGTAAGCGATTGGGCTAAGTTCCCCATCTATTACAAGCTGTTTTACTTCTTCAATACGCTCATTTACAGTATCCCATGCATCTTGCATAACAATGTTTTTCGGCTCCCAGCCAACACTCTTGACAGTGGTGTAATTTCCATTTTCATCAACAGCATAACATGGTTCTCGGCTACCTTCCATCATATTGGCATCATCCTGAGGTACATCTTCTTTTTTCATTTCTATTTTGAACTCTTACAGCGGATTAATAAATATTTTGAACTCACCTTCGGCAATTTGTTTTTTTTCTAAAAACACTTCAGCTTTAGCAATGGTTGCATTTAAAACTTCGTGTAAGACCGTTATTTTGGTTGTTATTGTATCTCCAATTATAGGTATTTTGTAGATACTCAAATTTTTTATTGCTCCAATAAAACCAAGCGGAACCTTTTTTTTATTTGTTACTGCAAAATAGCCAACACCAAGGGCAGCAGTTTGTGCCATATTTTCTGCTAAGCCTGATTCATTAAAAAAGCCATCAGTATTAAATAAGTTGTTAGCATTGGGACAAAATTGAGAAATATAATACTTATCTGTACATTCCAATAGTGCGTCAACCATTATCATAGGTGGTCTTTGCGGAATATACTTATAAATATCCTCTTTTGAAACAAGCATTTATTTTACAATTAGTTTTTTGCTTTTTTTACCCCATTTATTACAAGAGGCAGTTAATTCAATTTCGTCTCCGGCTTTTACATTTTCTAATGTAAAACGATATACATCGGATTTTAAGTCCTTTTGATTTTCATAGTCTTTTGAAAGGACTTCGGTACCATTTATTTTAATACTTATTTTATTGATAAAGTGTTCATTTATATCTCGAACAGAATGATCTATTTTAGCATCAAGTTCTTGTGTTTTAATATCGAATTTAAGTTCTATTTTTTGTGGTGGATGAGCAGCTACACCCATTATCAAAAGCATAAAGGCAAATAAGATTCCTATTTTTTTAATTTTCATGATAACTCCTATCTTAATTTTTGAACTAAACAACTGTAGTATAAAGAATACTAGCTTACAAATATAT
>JAGGWH010000180.1 GCA_021157585.1 Bacteroidales bacterium
CTGTTTACGCAGAGGCTAAGGTAACACTTAGGGAAGGAAAAATGGCTGAGTCAGAAATTATTCTTTATCAAGACAGTAAAGATGATCCTGTGTGCTCTGTTGTATGCTCTTATATTGTTTTACCAGCGAAGAAGAAATAATTATTTCTTAAACCGTTTGATAATCAGTGCGGAATTTGTTCCTCCAAATCCAAAAGAATCAGATAATATGGTATTAATTTTAGCTTCTCTTGTTTGAGCTATAATATTAATTTTAGCAGAAAACTCATCCGGGTTTTCAAAATTAATATTTGGAGCAATAAAATTATTTTGCATCATTAATAAAGAATAAATAGCTTCGCTGGCTCCGCCCATCCACATTTCGTGGCCTGTCATTGATTTTGTAGAACTTACAGGGACTTTTTTTCCGAAAATATCATAAATTGCTTGTGCTTCATTAGTGTCTCCAATAGGTGTTGAAGTTGCGTGAGCACTTACATAATCAATATTTTCAGGTAAATATCCGCTATCTTTTAATGCCATTTTAATAGCTCTGGAAGGACCGTCAACATTAGGCTGTGATATATGTGAACCGTCAGAAGAAACACCATAACCCACAACTTCTCCTATAATATTTGCTCCTCTTTTAAGTGCAGCATCCATATCTTCTAAAACAAGAGTAGCAGCTCCTCCGCTGGGTATTAATCCATCACGATCTCTATCAAATGGTCGAGACGCCTTGGTAGGTTCATCTTCTCTTTTAGAAAAAGCTCCTAAACTATCAAAGCTACTCATAGCATATTTGTTTACTTCTTGAGCTCCACCACAAATGATACTATCCTGCATGCCGTTTTTAATAAGAAAATAAGCCATTCCAACAGAATGAGAGCCACTTGCACAAGCACCACTGATTGTAAAGTTTATACCTCTTAATTTATAAATTACAGAAAGATTCATACTTACCGTAGAATTCATAGATTGAAAAATATAGCCCGAACCTATACGAGTTGAGTCTTTCTTTTCGCGAATAATATCGGTACTCTCAACAACAGCTTTTGAAGAAGAATCATTACCAAAAATAATTCCTACTTCATTAGCTTTAAAGTAATCTGCATCTAAACCCGCCATTTTAACGGCTTCTTCCGTACTCATAAAAGCATAAGCACCGTGTTCGGCAAGACCAATACGCATTCTCCGTTCTAATTTTCCTTTAAGAATAGGGTCTTCTAAAAATCCTGTCAAGCCCGATTGATAGCCAAAGTCTTTACGATCTTGATCAAAAACAATTCCCGACTTGCCAATATATAATGATTGCTTGACTTCTTCAATGTTTTTACCCAAAACTCCGTAAATGCCAACGCCTGTTATAACAACTCTTCTCTTCATTTATTTTTCTTATTTATCGTAGGTTAGGTATATAATCCCCCATTAATGGAAATAATCTGTCCGGTAATATATTTTGCTTTATCAGATGATAGAAAAGCAACGAGATCAGCTACTTCCTGAGGCTTTCCAAATCTTCCCATAGGAATTAATTTTTTATGCTCTTTTTCGTCCAAATCAGCTGTCATATCGCTTTCAATAAATCCGGGAGCAACAGCATTTACTGTAACTTTTTTACGTGCTACTTCTTGAGCTAATGCTTTAGTAGCTGCAATTACACCACCTTTGCTGGCAGAATAATTAGTTTGTCCGGGTAAGCCTTTGATACCGGATAGCGAAACAATATTAATAATACGACCTGATTTTTTAATAACCATATCCTTGATTACTAAACGACTTAAATAATAAAAAGAATTGAGATTGGTATTTATAACCTGATTCCAATCCTCATTTTCCATCCAAACTAAAAGAGCATCTTTCCGAATACCACTATTATTTATCAGTACTTGAATATAGGCGTCCTTATTATTGCTTTTCCATTGCGCCACCGCTGCTTCAACTTCTTGTTGATTGGCAACATCAAAAGGCAAAAGTATTGCGCTTACTCCTTTTTCTTCGACAAGAGATTTAGTTATTTCAGCCTCTGTTTTATTCGATTTAAAATTAATAATTATATCAAAACCCTGCTCTGCCAAAGATAGACAAATTGCTCTTCCAATTCCACGAGAGCCACCGGTAATAAGTGCATACTTTTTTTCACTCATATTATATTTCTTTCAGAGGATTCTTAAATAAGTAATCTTTCATCAATTTCATTTCCGGATACTTAATACTGTCTTCAACAAATTTTGGAACAATCTTACGCATTTCAAGATAACGTAATTTTGTATATTCTGATAGTCTATCTGTAAAATTAAGATAATCAATAGATTGCAAAATGCTTATCATATGAATAGAAAGCACTTCAAAGGAATTCATGATTACTCTTTCACACATTAGAGCAGCATTTGTTCCCATACTTACAATATCCTGATTATCATTATTATTTGGAATACTGTGGACGTACATTGGATTTGATAGTGTTTGATTCTCGGCAACTGTTGAAGTTGCAGTGAATTGAACACCTTGCATTCCTAAGTTTAAACCTAACTTACCAAGATTAACAAAAGGTGGAAGTATATTGTTTAACTTATTATTCATTAGGAAGTTAAGCTGTCGCTCGATAAGCATTGAAAGCTTAGTTGTTCCAATTTTGAGTTTATCCATTTCAAAGGAAACATAATCGCCATGAAAATTTCCTCCATGAAAAACATTTTTTCTTTTAGAGTCGATAATTGGATTATCATTAACTGAATTTACTTCGTTGATAAGTACTTTGCAAGTATTGTCGATAGTTTCAAGAATTGGACCTAATACTTGAGGTACACAGCGTAAGGAGTAGTATTCTTGTACTTTTTCTAGAAAAACAGCAGAATGATTACCATTACCATTAAATAATTTCTCTTCGCGACGTTTTAATAGCTTAGACCCTTTAAGCATGCTTCGCATATGAGAGGCTACTTTATTTTGACCGGGATGCTTTTTTACTTGATTTAAAGGCTCAGAAAAATGATCGTTGTAAGATTCTACCAACTGATTAATCATGGAGGATGCAAACACCGACCAACGATAAAGTTTACGTGCATTAATGGCATTTATAATGCCAATGCCTGTCATTACTGAGGTTCCGTTAATTAAACCCAAACCTTCACGAATATGAACTTCAATAGGTTTTAATTTAAGTTCTTTAAAAATATCGGCCATAGGCCTGACTTGTCCTTGGTATTCGGCATCTCCTTCGCCAATTAAACCTAAGGCAAGATGAGACAATTGCACCAAATCGCCGCTGGCTCCTACTCCGCCATGTTCAGGAATACGAGGGTATATCTTTAAATTGATAAAGGTTTCGAGCTGTTTAACAACGCTTGAATGAATACCGGAAAAGCCTAAACAAAGTGTGTTTAATCGTGCCAGCATTGAGGCCCTTACATAAACGGTATTAATAAACTTTCCCGATCCGGAAGAATGGCTGCGAATTAGATTATATTGTAATTGTTTTATTTCGGCATCATCAATTCTATATTGAGCCATAGGCCCAAAACCGGTGGTAATACCATATATTATTTTATTTTTTGAGAATGACTTAAGGAAAAAGAAGCTGTCTTCTACTCTTTTTAAAGCTTCGACTGATATTTTTACTGCATTTTCTTGAAGAACAATTTGCTCAAAATCTTGTACGGTTAAGTCTCTTTGCCCAATTAGTATATCCATGGTATGTATTAGTATATTTAATATACAAATTTAGAATAAAATAATAAGAATGAAAGTTGATACTTGCTTAATTTGGAAGGTTTTGAAGGATAAATGCAATTTTCTCGGGTAAATTCAGATTACCATCTATCCAATTGATTTCAAAGCCTTGTTTTTCCATTCTTCTAAACCAAGTCATTTGCCTTTTACTAAACTGGTGTATAGCTGTATTTAAACGTCTAAACATTTCGTTATAAGCTAACTTTCCCTCTAAATAATCGGTCACCCATTTGTATTCTAAACCATAAAAAGTTAGCTGATCTGGTTTTACTCCCGAACTCAGTAATCCTTCAACTTCTTCAATCATTCCATTCTGAAGTCTTTCTTCCAAACGTTCTGTAATACGCATTCGCACCACTCTTCTATCGTAACTAATACCAAATATTTTGGTGTCTATTTTTGGAAAATGAGTGTCAATATCGGGATGCTCATCATAATATTTCTGAATCTCAATAGCACGAATTAAGCGTTCTCTTTCAGAAGTATCAGTTGTATTATGTAAATTTTTATAGGTTTCAAGTATCTCTATAAGTTCAGCTTCATCTTTTAACTCTAATTCTTCGCGAAGCAAATCATTTTTCGGAACATCAATTAATTTATATCCTTTTAAGACACTTTCGATATATAAACCCGTTCCTCCACACAAAATGGGAATACTTCCTCTTTCATCGATTGTTGCATATGCTTTTAAGAAATCTTTCTGAAATTCAAATACATTATATTCGTAACCGGGCTCAACTATATCAACTAAATGATACGGAATTTTTCTTCCATCAATGTTATAATCATCCAAATCTTTACCCGTTCCAATATCCATTCCTCTGTAAACTTGGCGAGAATCTGCACTGATTATCTCTCCATTTATAAGGCTTGCAAGATTGGCTGCAAGACTTGTTTTTCCGGTAGCTGTAGGCCCTAAAATTGTTATCATAGCGTTACTTTAAAGGCGCGAAATTAATACTTTGCTTTCAGTTTACGAAGTGAATATTCAAAATTTGCGAGAGTATCACGAAGATTTTCCAAAGATGAAAGTTCGTTTAAATTGGCTGATGAAGATAAATCCGCTAATTGTGATGAGTATTCATTATCAATACTGCTGAAATACAATAAATTATCCTTTAAATTATCAACTTGTAAATCTTTGCTCGAATTGGCTTCTTGCTTTAAAAATTGAAGAATCCGTAAGCCA
>JAGGWH010000181.1 GCA_021157585.1 Bacteroidales bacterium
GAAGTATTATACCTGTTTTGGCTTTAGGTCTAAGAGAAAATGAATTTTATTTTCAATTTATTTTTATACTGTCAGGAATATTTGTTTCTCTTTTTAAGATTTCCAATAATGGTATTTTATTAGAGATTTCAACAAGTGAAAACAGAACAATATATGCCGGAATATCGGGGGCAGGTAAGATATTTTCCACTGTTTTTCCGTTAATTATTGGTTTGTTAATATTCTTTATTGGGTTTAAAATTGTTTTTATAATAGTTACCGTAATAATGCTTTTAAGTTATTTATTTGTGAGAAAATTAAATTGCAAATAATCATCAATTATCATTCATTTAATCTATTTTTTTTATGAGCTTAATGGGGCTATTTTTGAGTAAATATCCTCGATAGTAATCAGTAACAGCACCTAAAATAATTACCTTTGTGTTATAGGGTTGTTTTTATACTGCAATTATTTTTTTGGCTAAATCAGCTACTGTCAAACAGTAAAAAAAACGAAACAGTATATTACAAATCAAGATCCTTTAATTACTACAAATAAAAATAAGACTATGAAAATAAAAAATGTAACAATCGCAGGTGCCGGAGTTTTAGGCTCTCAAATTGCTTGGCAAACAGCTTTTTACGGTTATAATGTAACAGTGTATGATGCTTTTGAAGAAGGATTAGAAAAAGGGAAAGAGTTTCATAAGAAATTTGCAGAATTATTTAAAGCCACTCGTGGTGCATCACAAGAACAAATAGATGCTACAAAAAAACGTTTATTTTATACAACAGACTTAAAAGACGCCGTAAAAGATGCTGATTTAATTAGTGAGTCCGTTCCGGAGAAATTAGAAATAAAAAAATCATTCTATAATGATTTGGCTAAATATGCACCGGAAAAAACCATTTTTACTTCTAATTCTTCAACAATGTTACCCAGTGCTTACGCTAAAGAAACCGGTCGTCCTGAAAAATTCTTGGCATTACATTTTGCAAATCCTATTTGGGATGCAAATGTGGGAGAAGTAATGATGCACTCAGGAACAGATAAACAATATTTTGAAATTGTACTGGATTTTGCAAAAAGTATCGGAATGGTTCCAATCCCAATTCACAAAGAACAACCCGGTTATATATTAAATACATTATTAGTTCCTCTATTGTCGGGAGCTCAAAACCTTTTCTTTGGAGGAGTATCTGATTTCGAAAGTATTGATAAAACATGGATGATTAGTACCGGTGCAAAAATTGGCCCTTTTGGAATTATAGATATGATAGGCATGCAAACAGTTTATAATATTGCTCTGATGAATGGCACAAAAACTAATAATAAGGCAATGATTGAAAGAGCTAAAATGATAAAAGAAAGATGGCTTGATAAAGGTAAAACGGGAGTTGCAAGCGGAGAAGGATATTATAAATATCCAAACCCATCGTACCAAGATCCTGATTTTTTATCATAGTACAGATAAATAAGTGTGATAATACTTGAATACAATATCGAAATAATTACGGGTTTAAAAATAACATAACTTTATTTCCATAATAAACTGAAGGTAGATTGCTCACTTTTGGCTTTGTTTCTAAATGTTATAAATCATTAATAGATGCAGGCATTTAATTTTAATGAAAAACAAGACTCACTTAATGTTCTAAATTATGAAATTAGAGCATGTGAAAAGTGCAATCTATCTCTAACACGCAAGCATGCTCTTACCGGTGAAGGAGATATTAATGCCGATGTATTATTTGTAGCTCTCTCTCCCGGGAGTAAAGAAAATGATCAAAATAGGATGTTTGTCGGTCCTTCAGGTCAGGTTTTTAATAAACTTTTATCTGCAGCCGGAATTGACAGGAAATCGGTTTATATGACTAATCTGATAAAATGCATGCTTCCTAAAAATCGTAAACCTACTTGGAAAGAAATAGAGATATGTTCCGGTTTTTTAGACGATGAAATTTTACTTATTCAACCTAAAATTATTGTTCCGTTAGGTTATTATGCAACGCTTTCTATCTTAAAAAAATTCCATGCTGATCCTTCGGAAGTAGAGATGAGTTTTAAAAATATAAACGGACAATTATTAACTTTAGAGAACATGAAAATATTCCCTCTTACACATCCATCGGCACTTCTTTATAACCCCTCGTTCGAATCAGGAACTATACAGAAATATATAAAATTAAAGTCTTTATTATGATGAAAGAATATTTTTTTTGCAAAAAGAAGTATTTATTTGTAACTTTATAGATAAACTCATTAAAAGTAATCATCATGAAAGAAATAAAGAATTTGTATGACGATTTGAATTGGGAGAATGCAGATGCATATTCCGATGGAGCTCAAAGAAAAGTTTTGAGAAATGATAATAGAGGAGAAACGATATTATTAAAAATGCAAGCGGGGTTTTCTATGTCGCCACACTCTCATATCACTACAGAGCAACATTTTGTAATTGAAGGCGAATATCAAAGTGCAGGTAAAACGTATTCTGCTGGTTCTTATCAGATATTCTCGCCGGGAGAAGAACATGGCCCATTTGAATCGAAAGAAGGAGCATTAATTTTAGTTGTTTGGGATCCTATCAGATAATATTGATAATTAAAAAACCGTAGAATAAATTTAAGAAAATGAAAATATTATTAGCAACAGACGGAGACAATTTAGAAAGTAAAATTGCCAAGAGGTTTGGTGAAGCACCCTATTATTTAATTTACAATAGCGATACTAAAGAAACAGAAGCTAGAGTTAATCCCGGTCACGATGATAATCATTCGGGATTAAAAGATTTAGTTAATGAGGGTGTTTTGTATTTTATTATTGGAAATACAGGCCCCAACGCCTTCAATATCTTAAATGATATGAAAGCAGAAGTTTACTTGGGAAGAGGTCTTAAATCTAAAGATGCCTTGGAAGCATTTTTAAACAATAAGTTGGAGAAACTTGCAAAGGCCACATTAAAAAAACCTATTCGCGAACAAAACACTAACGGATAGAAGCTAAATGCCGCTTAACTAAAAATAACTAGTAAAAATTAGATAATAAAATATGAAAATAGCATTTGCAGCAGATAATGAGGGATCTTTTATAGACAGACATTTTGGCGATTCAGAGTATTATTATATTTACGAAATGACATCTTCGGGAATAGAATTCGTAAAAAAAATCGAAAATACAACCGAAGAAGATAATGAAGAAATTCATGCCGATCCCGTAAAAGCTAAAGGGGTTACAGAAATGTTAAGAAATGAAGATATTAGAGTTGTTGTAGCCAAAGTTTTTGGCCCAAATATTAAAAGAATAAAGAAAAAATTTGTTTGTGTCATAATGAATGATGAAAATATCTCAGACAGTATAAAAAAAGTATATCAGAAATCTGAGCTTATTTTAAATGAATGGAATAAAGGTGAAGACAGAAACTATATCAACTTACGAATTACTAGCGAATAATAAATAAAACCTCATGTATAAATATCTTTTTGGTCCCGTTCCTTCACGTAGATTGGGCATGTCTTTAGGTGTCGATCTTATTCCCAAAAAAGTTTGTTCTTTAAACTGTGTTTACTGTGAAGTAGGTAAAACAACCAAACTCACTACCGACAGAATGGAGTATGTAAAATACGACAAGATTATTGCCGAAATAAAACGCTTTATGAGTAATAATCCTAAAATCGATTATATTACTTTTTCGGGATCGGGCGAGCCTACTTTAAACAGTAAAATAGGTGCTGTAATGGACTTTATTAAAACAAATTATCCTGATATAAAAACAGCAGTTTTAACAAATGGAACCCTGCTCTCTGATAAAAAATTAAGAAAAGAGCTTTTAAAGGCCGATGTTATCCTGCCTTCTTTAGATGCTGCAAGTCAGGAAGTATTTGAGAAAATTGATCGCCCAAATGCAAAAATAAAAATAGACAACTATATTCAGGGTTTAATTGATTTAAGAGAAGAATATAAAGGAAAAATTTGGTTAGAAATATTCTTATTGAAAAATTATAACGATTCTGAAAAAGAATTGGATTTACTTAAGAAGGCTATTATTAAAATTAATCCCGACAGTATACAGTTAAATACTTTAGACAGACCCGGAACAGTGATGGACTTAATTCCTTTATCGAGAAATGAATTACAGAAAATTATTGATTATTGGGAGCTCCCAAAAGTAGAAATTATTGCATCGGCTCCCGAAAGAACAAATATTGATTCTTATAGCGGAGATATTGAAACGGCTATTTTGGAAACAATAGCTCGTCGTCCCTGCACGCTCGATGATTTGCATCGTTTTTTAGGTATCCATATCAACGAAATAAATAAATATTTAGGTCCCTTAGAAGCAGATAATAAGATCAAATCGGTTAGTTTGGAAAGAGGTGTTTTTTACGAGCTGAAACAGAAATGATTAGCAAGTGTTTTTACTAAATAATTACTAAAACACAAACTATTTATCGTTAATTACGGCATAGAAATTGCTTGCTTCTTACAGTCTATACACTTAATATTAAGCCTTATGAAATTAAACGTATTATTCCTCTCTCTTGGTTTATTAATTATCTCTTGCAATAAAGAAAGCATTAAAACCGATCCAGTCCCTATTGAAATTTCAGAAAAAGCACAAGAAATTCTCAGTGCTAGTAATCAGTTTGGATTTGAAATACTACAAAAAGCTTTTGAAGAAAATGGCGACAATAATATAATGATTTCCCCTTTAAGTATTACACAAGCTCTTTCTATGACCTATAATGGAGCCAATGGTGAAACAAAAACAGCTTTCGAAAATGTTTTGCATTTTACCGGACAAGCCACTTCAGAAGTAAATCAATCTGCTTTAGATTTAACCAATGCACTTTTAGAAATCGATTCCAAAGTGGATATCAGTATTGCAAATTCTATTTGGTATCGTCAAGGTTTTTCGGTTGAACAAGATTTTATTAATACAAACCAAACCTATTATAATGCAGAAGTCAGCGCCTTGGATTTTAATAATTCTGCGAGTAAAGATGTAATTAACGATTGGGTAAACGAAAAAACCAATCATAAAATAGATAAAATTGTAGACAACATCAGTAGTGATGATATAATGTTTTTAATTAATGCCATCTATTTTAAAGGTTCTTGGAAAACCGAATTTGACAAAGATGAAACTGAAGATAAACCATTTTATTTGGCTGATGGCTCCACGAAAAATGTGGCAATGATGCATATAGAAAATGATTTTTCTGTTGCTTTAGCCCAAAACTATGCTGCTATAGAATTACCTTATGGTCAAGGAAATTATGCTATGGTAGTTTTATTACCTAATGATGATTCATCTCTAACAGAAATGGTTGAAGAACTCAATAATACCGTCTGGAATAATTTAATGCTAAGTATGCAAGAACCTTTCGAATGGAATTTGGAATTACCCAAATTTACATTTGAATACGAAAATGAGCTTAATAATGAGTTAACCGATTTAGGATTAGGTATTGCTTTTAGCGATAATGCTGATTTTACAGGCATCAATAAAAATGGAGGACTCACCATTTCTAAAGTTAAACATAAAACTTTTATTAAGGTAGATGAAGAGGGAACTGAAGCGGCTGCCGTTACTTCTGTTACTGTGGGCGTTACTTCCGTTGGACCTAACACCAACACTTTTATTGTCGATCATCCGTTTTTGTTTGTTATAAAAGAAAAATATACTAATGCTATTTTGTTTATGGGAACGGTTACCGACCCCTCTAAATAACCTATACAAATTGAAGATACATCTCTTTAATTATTGTTGAGATTAGTAAATGGAAGGCTCTTTAAAACTACTTTGTCCTTAATGGAAAAGATATTCAGCAGACATTTGCTAATATCTTAAAAATTCCCTTAATTTTGAAAGATAGATTAGCGGTCACTTCTATGATAAAAAATTCAATACTTTTTTTATTTGTATTATTTGTTTTGTCTTCTTTTAAAACGGAAGCTCAAAACAGTATCGTAAGACAAGACAGCCTATTTTCTCATATAATTTTAATAAATGGCAAAAGTGAAATAGAGAAATTAAATTTATTACCCAAAACAAGCACTCTCGAAAATCTATTTCTAGAAGTTAGTCTTGTTAATTTTAAACAGAGTAAAAATTTTATCCAAAATCCTGTTTGTATAGAATTAGAGAGAAATATAAACGGGAAAACAGAACGTTTGGAAATTGCCCGTTTTTTTCTTCCTTGGTTTGATAAGGAGACTGATACCAAAGCTCTTTTTACATTTGATATAAGCGCTTACAGCTCTCTTTTTCAACAAAATACCAATTTATATATTGAGAGTAATAATACTAAAGAACCCATTGAATTAAATTTGCATTTCAAATGGAAGTTAGGGCATGCGTCGGCAAAAATAAATCGGATTATAAATCTTTGGCGAAGTGGTATTAAAGGATTTACTTATATCGACAAAAACAACTCCATCAATAAACAAATAGAAAACAAAACGATTACAGTTTCAAAGGAAATAAAATACGCATTGCTAAAAATTTATTTATCCGGTAACGATATTAAAAATCAAATACCTAAAGAAATAGATTGCAGTAAGTTTTACTTTTTAAATATTAACGGGAAAACGGTAGCAACACGTCCTGTTTGGCGCGACGACTGTAGCTTGAACGCCCTTTTTCCACAAGCAGGCACTTGGAACTATTCTCGTGCTAATTGGTGCCCCGGACAGACTTTACGAGTGTTTGAACATTTTATTCCCTTAGGTGCCGACACAACACTTTCTATTAATTTGCATTTACAAGAAGATGTTAAAAAAACCTCGGGAATTCAAAGCTATATACTTTCGGCAAATCTTATTTTATTTGAAAAAGCACAATATAGAAATGATGCGGCTATTGTAGAAATTTTAGCACCAAACAAAAGTTTCAACCACAATCGTTATAATCCTATTTGTGGCTCTCCTGTTATCCGTGTAAAAAATACCGGTGCAGATACTTTATGCTCGGTTTTAATAGAATACGGATTGAATAAAAACACCAATAATCGTTATCGCTGGCGAGGTGAATTAGCCTTTATGGAAGAGGAAATAGTATATCTTCCACCTCTTAATTGGTACTTTTACTACCAAAATAATAAGCCAAATGAATTTTGTGTTTCTATAGAAAAAGTCAATAATAAGACAGACGAATATGAAGGAAATAATGCCCTTACTGCTGTTTTTAACTTAGCTCCTGTCTACCCAAATAAAATAAGCATACATTTTTATTCTTATAAAGCAGCTGAGGATAATATTTTAGAATTAGTAGATGATATGGGTATTCCCCTATTTGAAGCTTCCGATTTTGTAAGTGATTCAACTTATACTTTTAATTTAAATATGCTTCCCGGATGCTATGAGTTTATTGTTTATGATAAAAAAGGTGACGGGCTGTATTTTCCCAATGAAAAAAACGGGAGCATAAAACTTTTTAATACTCGTACTAAAGAAGAGTTAAAAGATTTTGAACCCAATTTTGGAGCAGAAATCCGGCAACAATTTATGATACTAAAATAATATTGTATGAATAAAATTTGTAAACTTTTTGAAATAGAATATCCAATAATTCAAGGAGGAATGATATGGTGTAGCGGATGGGAATTAGTTTCGGCGGTGAGCAATGCCGGAGGCTTAGGCTTGATTGGTGCCGGCTCTATGAATCCCGAAATTTTGCGCGAACATATTCAGAAAACAAAAGCTGCTACTAATAAACCCTTTGGTGTAAATCTACCCTTATTGTACAAGCAAATAGAGGAACAAATTAAAGTCATTATTGAAGAAAAAGTCCCTATTGTTTTTACTTCGGCAGGGAATCCTAAAAAATATACAGCTTATTTAAAAGAGCATGGAATAAAAGTAGCGCACGTAATAGCTAATACCAAATTTGCAATCAAATGCGTTGAAGCAGGTGTTGATGCAATTGTTGCCGAAGGTTTTGAAGCGGGAGGACATAATGGATTTGAGGAAACAACAACTATGACCTTAATTCCTTTGATTAGAAAAACTGTTGATATTCCATTAATAGCCGCCGGAGGAATTGCTTGTGGAAAATCTATGCTTGCCGCTATATCATTAGGTGCTGATGGTGTTCAGCTGGGAAGCAGGTTTGTAGTTTCTAAAGAATCTTCTGCTCACAAAGACTTTAAACAAAAAATAATAGAAACAAAAGAAGGCGAAACAGAATTAATACTTAAAAAAATCGTTCCAGTTCGTTTGATAAAAAACACCTTTTATAAAGAAATTAAGACTTTGGAAGTAGAGCGTGCAGGCATTCGGGAAATTGTTGAATATTTGGGGAAAGGAAGATCAAAAAAAGGAATGTTTGAAGGCGATATAAGCGAAGGAGAACTGGAAATAGGTCAGGTAAGCGCAAGCATAGATACGGTTTTATCTGTATCAGAGATAATTAAATCAATGGTAACAGAATACCGTAAACAGTTAAAACAACTCCCTCAACTTTAATTATTCAGAAAATAATAAAGGAAAATAAGAACATTTGGTTAAATTCGCAGCCTTGACATGTTGTTTTCAAGTGTTCAAAACTAAAAAATTTAATTATTTGAAATGAATATTATTATAGCGGGAGATGGCGAGGTAGGATCACATTTAGCTCAATTATTAGCCGATGAGAATCACAATATTACAGTAGTAGATCCTCACTCAAAAATGCTTGAGATGATAGGGTCGCATACTGATGTGCTAACAATAGAGGGAGATTCTACTTCTATAGAGATTTTAGAAAAAGCAGAAGTAAATAAAGCAGATTTATTAATTGCTGTTTTACACAACGAGAATATAAATTTGGTGACTTGTATTCTTGGAAAAAAACTTGGTGCAAAAAAAACTATTGCCCGTATTTCAAATAATGAAAATTTAGAAGAAAAAAACACCTCTTTGTTTAAAGACTTAGGTGTCGATCAAATGGTTTTTCCGGAACGTATTGCCGCCGATGAAATTGTAACTTTATTAAAACAAACGGCAGCTACCGAAATTTTTGATTTTTCTGATGGTAAACTTCAGCTATTTCTTATAAAGCTTGAGAAATATGCCTATGTGGTTAATAAAACGCTTAATCAAATAGCACAAGAATATCCAAAACTTAATTTTAGAGCAGTATCTATTCATAGAAACGGCAAAACTATTATTCCAAACGGAGATACTTATTTTCGGGAAAATGACTTGGCTTATGTTATTACAAAACCCGAAGGTATAGAAATGCTACTCCAGCTTGGAGGGAAACAACCCTTCAAGATAAAAGATATTATGATTATTGGTGGCGGCAGAGTAGGAAAAAAAGCAGCTCTCAGTCTGGAAAATGATATGCATATTAAACTTATGGAGAAAGATCCAGTTCGTGCGGAGCAGTTAACTTCTGTACTTAATAATACCTTAATAATAAACGGAGATACACGTGATATTAATAATCTGGAGGATGAAGGAATTCGTGATATGGATGCTGTAATTGCTCTAACTAATAGTTCCGAAACTAATATTCTTACTTGTCTGCATGCTCGTAAATTAGGAGTGAAAAGAACTATTGCTCTTATTGAAAACATAGAATATATCGATATCGCCCAAAATATTGGAATAGATACCATTATCAATAAAAAGTTGATTACGGCAAGCTATATCAATCGGCATACTATGAGAGCTAATGTAACTAATGTGAAATGTTTAAGCGGTATTAATGCTGATGCTATTGAACTAATAGCTATGCACAATTCAACAGTTACAAAAAAACCTATACGAAAACTAAAGATGCCCGAAGGAGCTATAATTGGTGGTATTGTACGAGGAGATGAATCATTTATTGCTATAGGTGATTTTCAAATAAAGGAGAATGATAAAGTCGTGGTTTTTTCTATGCCTTATGCCTTACATAAAGTTAATAAACTCTTTTTAAGCTAAAATTATGCGTTCAGCATTTAATTACCGTATTGTATTACACATTCTTTCTTTTTTATTAATCATTGAGGCGGTTGCTCTATTTATTAGTGCCGGAATAGCAGCACTATACGATTCCGTTCAAATTCAACGATTTGATCTTTTTAACCAAGGAACGGGTTTTTGGTCACTTTTATTTAGTGCTTTTATAACGCTATTTGTTGGCTTTATTGGATGGGGTATTACATTTAGAGTAAATAAATCGATAACTAAAAAAGAAGGCTATCTTGTGGTTGCTTTTAGCTGGGTTTTAATCTCACTTTTCGGAAGTCTACCGTTTTATTTAAGTGATTACTTTCCATCTTTTACAGATGCCTTTTTTGAAACGATATCAGGATTTACAACTACCGGAGCCTCTATTTTAACTGATATAGAATCTTTACCAAAAGGATTGCTTTTCTGGCGAAGTCTAACTCATTGGATTGGAGGAATGGGGATTATTGTTCTCTCATTAGCTATTTTGCCCTTACTCGGAATAGGAGGAATGCAGCTTTTTGCAGCAGAGTCACCCGGTCCTACTTTTGATAAAATTCATCCAAAAGTAAAAGAGACAGCAAAACGTCTTTGGGCAATATATGTACTTTTCACTTTTTTGGAAGTGGTTTTACTAATGTTTGGCAAAATGCCATTTTTTGATGCTCTTTGTCACGCTTTTGCAACTATGGCAACAGGTGGCTTCTCTACTCAAAACGCTAGTATTGCTAATTATTCGGCTTATATTCAGTATGTTATTATCTTGTTTATGGTATTAGCCGGAACAAATTTTAGTCTGCATTTTTATTTTTTAACCGGAAAAGTAAAACAGGTACTTAAAAATGAAGAATTCCGCTTATATCTGGGAATAATTTTTATCACAACAGTAGTTATTGGTTTGGGATTATTTTTCCAAATGGACTTGAATGCTGAGCTTGTTTTTCGTAATACGCTTTTTCAGGTTGTATCTATAATTACAACTACAGGCTTTGTTACAACAAACTATTTAGTTTGGCCTCCTGTTTTTTGGATGATACTTTTTTTATTGTTCTTTGTTGGAGGAAGTGCCGGATCAACAGGTGGTGGCGTTAAAGTTACTCGTATTCTATTATTAATTAAAAATAGTCTGCTCGAGCTTCGACGTTTAATTCATCCAAATGCAATTATTCCTGTCAGATTAAATAATAAGCCTGTAGCTCAAAACATTGTATTTGTTGTAATTTCTTTCTTCCTGATTTATATAACCATTTTTGCTTTTGGTGCAGTTGTTTTAGTTGGGATGGGGCTGGATTTTACATCGGCTATTGGAGCCTCGGCTTCTTCACTTGGAAATATTGGTCCGGCATTAGGTAGCGTTGGTCCGGTTGAAAATTATGCGCATTTGCCAAATTCAGCCAAATGGTTTTTGTCCTTTTTAATGCTTTTAGGTCGTTTAGAATTATTTACCGTTCTTATTATTTTCTCTCCAACATTTTGGTATAAATAAGTACTGAATATTTTCTGATGTTTCTTTATACATTTTTAAATCTGAAAATAGATTTCATTAGATTTGCAAAAGACTTTCTGCTCTTGAATCTGGCAAGGAAAATTATTTTTAAATAAAACAATTGTATTATGTAAGCTGTATCCCAAAAATTGGTACAGTTGCTAATCCAAACATAAAATTATAACAGATGAACTCTGATTTTACTAGGCGAAAATATGTAATCATTAGTATTTTTTTGGTTATGGGCTTGGTTTACATTGCTCGATTGTTTTATGTGCAGGTATATGAAGATAAATATATTTTATCGGCTCAAAATAATGTAATTAGAAAACAAATAATTTATCCTACGCGTGGATTAATTTACGATAGAAATTCCAATGTTTTAGTGGCAAATGATGTGGTATATGATTTAATGATTATACC
>JAGGWH010000182.1 GCA_021157585.1 Bacteroidales bacterium
ACCTCTTCCTTACCAAGGAAGCGCTCTACCACTGAGCTACATCGGCTGAATTGAGCGGGAGACGAGGCTCGAACTCGCCACCTAAAGCTTGGAAGGCTTTCGCTCTACCAAATGAGCTACTCCCGCTGATTCCGCGCAATCACTTATTATTACTTTCTTTCAAAATAATTACAAGCTACTCTCGCATAATTTATATAAGAAAAAATGAACTAAAATTCGTCAGCCAACGTATTTTAACCCACAGAACAAATCTGTTTTTCAAGTTTTCTAATTTTTCTTTTTTCAAAGAACTCCAATTATTGTGGGGAGAGGAGGATTACTCGCTTCGCTCGTGAGACTTCGTGTTCAAACCTCCGAAAGCTTAGTGAGTCACAAATAAAATCTGTTTCTCTTCTTCCCGTTTTCTTTTTTCAAAGAACTCCAATTATTGTGGGGAGAGGAGGATTCGAACCTCCGAAGGCTTAGCCAACAGATTTACAGTCTGCCCCGTTTGACCGCTCTGGAATCTCCCCAATAATTTCTTTCAAGATGTATATGTACTCGTTTAAATTGATTTAAACTGTCGCCTATTTAACATTTGTTGAGCCGATGGAGGGATTCGAACCCCCGGCCAGCTGATTACAAATCAGCTGCTCTGGCCAACTGAGCTACATCGGCAAACACTGTAAACACAGTAATAACAATACCTTCTATGCACTAGCTCTCATAAAAAAAGCAGCCCCTCTCTCAAAAAGGACTGCAAAAATAGAAACTCTTGGCTTATTATCAAAGCTTTTTTATCTTTTTTTCTTATTTTTAAATGATTACACTTTTCTTTCTTTCTCCTTGTGTTTCAGTAATTGTCGACGTGTAGCATCTAAACATTCATCAACAGCTTCTTCAAATGTTTTAGCTTGTTTTTTTGCAAACAGATCACCTCCACGAATAAAAAGTTTTACTTCAGCAATTTTATTTTCTTTCTTATCAGACTTATCAACCTTTAAGTTGACATCGATACTGAGAAGTCCATCATGAAAAGTAGTTAACTTTTTAACTTTAGTCTGAATGAGTTGCTTCAATTTTTTATCAGCAGTAAAATGAATTGAATTAATATTAACGTCCATTTAACCTCCTTTTTTAAGCCTTTGGATGGGCTAGTTTATAAATATTTTTTAATTTTTCTATAGTGTTATGCGTATAAATTTGCGTTGCCGCTAAATTGGCATGTCCTAATAACTCTTTAACTGCATTCAAATCAGCTCCATGATTTAGCATATGAGTTGCAAATGTATGACGCAACACATGAGGACTCTTCTTTTTTTGCGTACTCACTTTGCTAAGATAGTTATTTACGATTCGATAAACAAGCTTAGGATACATCTTTTTACCTTTTACAGTAAGAAAAAAATACGGGTCTTGAGATTGTTCTGTTAAAGCATTTTCCTTAAAGCCTAAATAAGAATCAATTAATGAAAAAATACTATTGTGAATAGGAATTAAACGTTCTTTATTTCTTTTTCCTAAGACTTTAATAAGTTTACTATCTAAATTAACATCGCTAGATTTAAGCCCGATAAGTTCTGCACGGCGTATTCCGGTCGCGTAAAACAGCTCTACAACTAATCGATCGCGTGCTTCTTCAAAAGATTCAGGAGTTTTGAATTCAGTTATAAGTAAATTCATACTTTTCTCTTCAATAAAAACAGGAAGCTTCTTTCGCGCTTTTGGTCCGGTAATCTTCAAAACCGGATTATGATCTATCTTTCCTACCTTTAATAGGTATCTAAAATACGACTTAAGTGTACTGATTTTACGATTTACTGTTCTCGGACTATTCCCTTCTTCCATCAACAAAGCAATCCAAGAGCGAATAAAAACAAAGTCTACTTCTTTAACTCTTTCAACTTGATATGTTTCTTTAATAAAACCTGAAAACTGTTCTAAGTCCTTGGAATAGGAATTTAAGGTATGCACCGAATAACGCCGCTCAAATTCTATATAATTAAGGAAATCCGATATGAACATAAAAAAAGCCTTTAGAATTTTGTAAATTTACAAAAAACCCTAAAGGCTACTCAATCTATTCAAAGATTTTTAGTCCATTGCGTCCCGCAAACCTTGTACGTAGATTGCCTTTAATTTTTGCTCTCGCTTGATAACAGAAGGTTTAGTATACTTCTGACGGTTTCTCAATTCTTTTACAACACCTGTTTTTTCAAACTTACGTTTAAACTTCTTTAAGACTCTGTCAATGCTTTCGCCTTCTTTAACCGGAACAATAATCATAGTAAATAACTCTCTTTCTTTTATTTAAATAAATTTATTTAACTCCTGAAACTCTCGTTTCATAAAAGTGGCTGCAAAGATATAAAAGTTCTGAGCTACTGCAAAATAAATTTCTTTTATTCTCATTTGAAAAAATCATCCCCTAATGATGCTGAAACTTCACAAGCTTATTTCCGTATATCTCACACTTACGTCGTAATATGTTACACTTACGAATTAGACCCTTCTTTACTTCAAAACAACCTTTTTTGTGTCTACTTTTGTATGTTAGTCTTAATCTATGATAAAGAGAATTATACTTCTTTCTTTTCTTCTCTCGAGCCTGTTTATTTATGCTCAGGATGTAAATCTGTCTTGCCCACAATTTGGCGATACACTTACAAATCCTTCTGAACTAAACATTATCGCTTCATCTTTGGATTATAACGCGGGAGAACCTGCTCATCTTCACATTATTAATGCGGAAGGCGGCTATAGAAAACTTAAGCTTGGAAATAACCCAACAACTATTTACAATCCTAAAGTAAATGTAAGCAATGGAGGAAATAATCAAGTTCGAATAATTCTACGCGATATTTCAGGAACTGTCGACTGGTCAAAAATAAGATTCCGACCTTCAAGCATAGGCTCACTAAGTTTAAAGCCCTATGTTGATGAAGTTGGAGGTGTAAACTCAGCGTGGACTACCATAATTATTCCTTTAAGCGATTTCGATACATCAATAGATTTTAGTCAAATAGCATTAATAGAATTCCCATACAGCGCAGATGCTGTACCGTTTGAAATGGATATTGCAAAAATTGAATTTTTTGGCGGATCCACACCTTATATATGGTATGGAGATAACAAAACAGACAATATACATGATGGGTTTGGCGGTGCCGGACAATTAGTTGCTAGTTCAGAAGCTGCCGTTGAAGCCGAAAACACATTAGAGTCCATAGAATTATATGTCAATAATATTCTTGTAGATTCAGACAATACTTATCCCTTTGAATTTAATATTACATTAACCGACCTTGGCGAAAACACAATTTATTCAATAGTGCGGTTTAATGACAACAGTTCTAAAACATCAGATATTTACACTGTTTTTCTTGAAGAATTTATTCCTTTAGATTTAAGCATTAGTCTAACAGAGCCGAAGAATAATGATACCGCTCTACTCAATACAGCTTTTAAAATTCAAGCCGAAGTGTTGGGTGCTGATCCAAGTCAAGCAGCCTATTTATCAGTTCAAAATCAAAATTCAGGTTATCTAAAACTAAAACTCGGTTATGACCCCATTAATATTTATGCACCTGGAAAAAATGTAATTGTCGGTGGAAACGACAAGCTTATAATTACTTTAAAAAACGAAAGTGGTTTCAACAACTGGTCAAAATTAAAACTACGTCCAAAATCTTCAGGAAGCCTCAATCTACAATCTTATGTGGATAATGTTGGAGGAATTGGCAACGAATGGACAACAATAGAAATTCCACTATCTGATTTTGATTCTTCCATCGATTTCAGCAACCTAAATTATATGGAATTCCCATACAGTGCAGATGCTGGAGCTTTTCAGTTGGCAATAAAAGATATTGTATTCTCAGGTGGGGATCAGGAATTTAGATGGTTTGGAGAGGGTAAAATTGACAATAGTCACGATGGATTAGGAGGTGCTGGTCAGTTAATTGCCGAAATAATTCCAGCTCAGTCCAATGAAAACAATATTCAAAATGTAGATTTTTATATTGACAATCAGCTTATTGCAACTGATAATTATTTCCCTTATAAAACAGAGTATTTTCCTGAAGAGGAAAGTGAATATACGGCTTATGCGAAAGTCATAACTCAAAATCAACAAAGTGAAAATAGCGCTACCGTCACCTTCTTAGCTTTAAAACCAGAAAATCCAGTTTCAGATTTAAAAATATCATTCCTCGAACCCAATACTGGCGATTCCGCTTTGGTGAATCAAGTATTAAGCTTCAGTCCCTTTATTGAAGGCGAAGATTTAGAACCCGATATTTACTTAAAAACATGGAATACGGAAACGGGATACCGTAAGCTCAAATTTGGATACGATGAAAGATATATCTATGGGCAATTTCAAGATGTTATTGCTGGCGGAAACGATACTTTAGAACTTATTCTAAAATCATTCTCAAGCCATACAAACTGGAACAAAATAAGAATTCGCCCTTCTTCTCTTGGCGTACTCACGCTAGAAAAATACATCAGTAATGATGCCCAAGATTGGGTAAGGATTAAAATACCTTTGAGTGATTTCGACACTTCTATAGATTTTAGCAATCTTTCATTTATTGAATTCCCTTATAGTGCCGATGCTGGAGCTTTTGAAATTGGAATCAAAGAAGTAAGCTTTATTGGTGGATCAACACCCTTTGAGTGGTTTGGATCCAATCATTATAATAATGCTCACGACGGAACAGGAGAAAGCGGACGTATTTTTGCACAGTTACAAATACCAAATCTAAATCCAATAAAAGCAGACACCGTATATTTTATGGTAAATGGTATTCAGGAAAGTTATTCAACAGTGCCTCCTTTCCTTTTTGAATATGAATCTTCTGAAGAAACCAACAGCTCATTCAGCTTTAAGCTTATTGATACGTTTGGATATTCAATATCTTCAGAACCGATTGACATTAAGTTTTACCGCTTTCATAGTGAAGATTACTCCGTTTTAACGCTCACTTTTGATCAAGATCCTGGAGATGTTCAAGTAAACTTAGCTCCTTTAAAATACAATAAAGATTTTGCCTATAGTTTTACATTGGATGATGGAAAAATCGATGGCTATTCCTATGCTTTTAAGCTATTAAATGGAGGTGATATTTTTGAAACAGGAGAATCTTTTGAGGGGATATTTTATTCTGATGGTTGTAACAATGCAGTTCCTTTCAAGGGATCGGTTGCGTGGAACAGTGTAAGCTCATCGTTTTACGATATCCATATCAACACACCAGATTACATCACTTGGCCACAATTGCAAGAAATAATTGCGGCCGATTGGGATGTATTAAATCACAGTTATTCTCACGCAGCTTATGGCGATACAGATTATAACTATCAAATCACTGAGAATCAAAATGCTGTTTTAGAAAAAGCGGCTTATGAAATGACTCATTTTGTGATTCCTAGCGGCGATTTAAATTATGTAGATCCAGCATTTTCTTTAGGTATGCAAGCGGTTTATAGCAATAAATTCGATTTTCTAGGTTATGGAACAGGCATTGATATTGATTCTCCATTTAATACAGAAAACCTAAAAATTTACCGTCGATATATGTACGATGATGCATTCAACACATCAAACATTATGGATAAAATAAACGAAGTTGCTGAACAAAGTCAAAATGGAAATCATATTTGGTGGCACGATTTTACACATCGTGTAATTCCAACGCCAACGGGTGGGAGCTTAGTTTGGGATACTTTTAAATATTATATGCAAGAGATCGCTGAAGTTTATGGCATTGAAGGTTCTGATCGTATTTGGTTTGCTCCGCCAACAGAAATTTTAAACTATTTAAAAATTCGGGAAAATACAGGCTTGAACTTTGAAAAAGCGGATAACACAGTAACTGTTTATTTAAGCACTTCAGAAATCCCAACAAATTTTGAAGATTATTTCTTAAGCCTTAACATTTCTGCTGATGCGGAATTGCTTTCTGTAAATCCTCAATTTGGCGCAAATGTTAGTTTTGCAAATAGTAGTGCCACAGAAAAATTGATAAATATTGAGTGGTCGCAACCAACGATGAAAAGAATGCAAGCCATTGATATTTCAACATCTACTGAAGAGATAAACGATTTCAGTATCTCAATATATCCCAATCCAATAAATACCCCCAGATTAAACGTCGATATAAATTCTGCTACAGCAGAAGAATACGATATTCAACTAATCAATACTCTTGGTCAAAAAGTATTTTCTCGATTTTTTAACGGAAAAGCAGGACAAAATAGCTTTGCATTACAACTACCTCAGCTTCAAGCAGGAGTTTATTATTTAAGAATTCAAAACGAGAACCAAATTATTAAAATGGAAAAAATTCTTATCCATTAAATACAAAAACCTGTCAGAAATAATTCCAACAAGCTCTCTAATCATAACAGGAAAAATTTAGATTATTTGGGGAATTTTTCACGAAACTTCATTAGTTTAAATATTCAACATGTTTTACTTGGTTTTTTATTCAACCTTCAGACTTGTAGTCTGCGAGAACCTGTTTATTTTTTTGAATCTTAAATCAATGCTGCTGCTCTCCCACTTAAATAATCTCGGATTGATGATATATTCAGAAGTTCCTCTTTCTTTTCTGCTTCTAATTTAATCTTTTTATTTCCGCCCATTAACGATTCCAATGGGATTCCTAAATAGCGATTCAGAAGAGTTATCATCTTTAATGTTAAGGTTCTTTTACCGTTCAAGACTTCAGAAACTCTTGTCTTGCCTCCAAAAAGAGGAGCTATATCAGCTTGTTTTAGATTCATCTGTTCCATCCTAAACTTAATTGCCTCTACGGGATCGGGAGCTTCCATAGCATAGTTCTCTTGCTCATACTTTTCAACAAGCAATGATAAGAGTTCTATTTCCTCACCTTCAGCAGTAGCTGGTTCAATGGGAATTGCAGAGCTATTAATAAGACTATAAATCCTCTCGCAAGCTTCATTATATTCCTGTTTTGTTTTTATTATTTTAGTTTTCATAACTTACCGTTTTTGCATTTATCTTATCATATTCCTCATGTGTTCCAAGCCATACAATAAATACTATTTTTAGTTTGTATTCAATATCGACAATTAGCCTATAATCATTCCCTTTTATATTAAACACAACTCTTTTTGAGCTTATTATACTTGCATTTCCGTACTTTGCTTTAAGTTCCTTTGCATTATTCCAAGTCGAGAATTTTACTTCATAAACCCAAGATTTTAATGATTCAACTGCCCGTTTGTATTTCCTTTGCTTGCAGTAATCAGTCAGAGTTTTTTCTTTTATTATTCTCATATTTTGCAAAGATAACAAAAAGTTACCTTATTTGGTAACTTTAAGGATGAATTATCTTAATTGATGATATCTTCCGAAAAAAAATAATAAAGTTGAGGAGGTAAATTATTCTCTTTGTTTTTCTTAGTAACGTAAATGTAGTGAATATTCCCAAATCCAAAACCACATTGTTTTTAGGAGTAAAGCTTTTATACAACCTAATCTATAGATTAGGCAGAGCGGGGAAAATACGGGGTTTTCTTATTCTAATACTTTATAAACCAATGATTAATTAGACTTAACCACTCCTTTTTTATGTAGAGAAAAAGAATCATCATCTCTAATTACTTCGTTTGTATTAGCTTCATAATCATGCTTAAATTCCACACTTCGTATGTTTAAATTATTCTCAGAATCAATTTTATTTCCTCTATTAATTCCCGGTCAAGGATTTTGGAATACGACCGTTAAGAATAGATTCGGAACGTAATCTTCTTCCAACAATCCGCTCAACCATAGCGCCAATTTCCAATACTTTATCAATATCTAGATTAGTTTCTATTCCCATTTCGTCCATCATCACCACCATATCTTCCGTAGAAATCAAACCTACTAAATTTGGATCTTTATAATAATATTTCCCCGTTCCAGCAACAGGCACACCACTAACAAAATTAGCAGGCTGACCACCAATTCCACCCATAGTTGATTCGTAATTGGTCATCCCAGCTTGTAAAGCTGCTAAAACATTGGCCAATCCCCAACCACGTGTTGTATGGAAATGAACAATATGCTTATCTGGTTTTTGAAAATGATCCATCAACATAGAATAATAACGATAAACGCGATCTGGTGAAGCAGAACCATCATGATCAGCGT
>JAGGWH010000183.1 GCA_021157585.1 Bacteroidales bacterium
GTTCAAAACCTACCTGAATTTGAAAAACTGCTTGAAGGATTATATGTTACTCAAAATATAGCTTTATATGTTACAGGTTCTAACGCTTATCTTCTATCAAGCGAATTAGCAACCATACTTACAGGCAGAGCATATGAAATTAATGTTTTACCATTCTCGTTTGCCGAATATTTGGAATTTACAGGTAAAACAGCAACTCCCGACCGTGCTTTTGCTAATTATATGCGAACAGGAGGATTTCCTGAAGCTGTTGGATTTATTGAATCAGGAGAAAGTTATGCTTACGAATATCTAAAAACCGTTTTTCAAAACATATATGAAAATGACATACGGAAAAGGCACACAATATATTATGAAACATCTTATAAGGAAGTCGTTAGTTTTCTGATTGACAGTATTGGTTCAAGAGTTTCAGCAAGAAATATTGCAAAAGTTCTTACGGCAAACGGAAAAAAAATTGACAATAAAACAGTATCAAAGTACATTGATACGCTTGTGGAATCTTATCTTTTTTATAAAGTAAATCGATACGATATAAAAGGAAAACAACATTTGGCAACGCAGGAAAAATACTATCTTGTGGATTTGGGTTTGCGATATGCATTACTTGGGAAAGAACTTACGGCAGATACAGGGCATTTACTTGAAAATGTGATATTTCTTGAATTACTTCGTCGTAATAATCAAATCTGGATAGGAAAAACAGATAATCTTGAAGTCGATTTTGTTGTTCGAAACAAAGATGGTTACACACAATACATTCAAGTGGCATACACAGTAAAAGAGCCAAAAACACTTGAAAGAGAACTCGCTCCGTTTAATAAAATCCCGGATTTTAACGAGAGATTACTTATTACAATGGATTACGAAACAGGAAACCATAACGGAGTGAAACAGGTAAATGCAATCGACTGGATATTAGGTGATAAAAATGATTAAAAAAGAATAAAATGACGAACGCTTGGGAGGTTACAAATCTGTAGGTGATGGAATTAGAGAGTTACGAGTGAATTTTGCAAAAGGATACAGAGTTTATTTCAAGGAAAAAGATGAAAAAATAGTTATTCTACTAATTGGAGGAGAGAAGTCATCTCAACAAAAGGACATTGAAAAAGCAAAAGAAATCTGGAAAAAATCAAAAAAATAGAAAAATGGGAACTTCAAAATTTGACATAGCGGATTATTTGGACAGCAAGGAAATGATTGCGGAATATCTCAACACTGTTTTGGAAGAAGGAGATAACTCAGATGTAATTATTGCAATTGGACATATTGCAAAAGCGATAGGAATGACCAAAATATCGGAGGAAACTGGATTAAGCAGACCCAGTTTATACAAAGCATTATCGGATGGCGCAAAGCCTCAATTTGCAACAATAATGAAAGTTTTAAAAGCAATTGGAGGACAGATTCAAGTGAATCCAATATCCGCTTGAAAAAATAACGATATCACAATAAATGTTCAACGGTAAATTCGTTTTTTCGTTAACTTCCGTTAGCACTCCTTAATTTACCCATTTCAATCCTTCAAGGGCAGATGTGTCGTTTGGAGAGTACATAAGTACTTTTTGAAAAAGAACTTTAGCTTCTCGACTATGTCCTAATTTGAACTGTGTCCACGCTAACATCAAAAGAGAATCGTAATCGAAAGGGTAGAGTTGAACAACTTTTTTAAAATAATTAAATGCGGTAATATAATCTTTATCTTCATAATAGATAAGCCCTAAACGATAGTTTGCCTGAGTGTTATTGGGCGAATTTTCTACTATTTCTTTATATAAAGTAATAACTTCGTTTGTTTTTCCTAAAGCTAATTTTGGTAAAACCAGTCCAAAACGTGCTTCTTCAGAATAGGGCATTAATGTTAGTGCTTTATTGTAATAAGTTACAGATTCAGTATAAGAACCGGCCATATAATCTAACCAGCCAAGACGAATATTTATTTCGTAGGAATTTTCAACATATACCTTTTTCATACTTTTTATGGCATCGGTATAATTTCCTTCTTTTTCATAAAGATAGCTTTCTTCAAAAGCATTAATTATTTCACTAATACTTTGGCCGAAAGATGATTGTACTCCGAAAAGTAAAAATAGGACGATTGTAATATATTGTTTCTTTAGCATTTTATTTTATTTTTTATTTTGAAAAAAGTTGTCGTGCAGTAATTTTTTCGTTTTTCCTGTTTAAGGTTATTTCCTTAATCCCTTGATTATTTATAGTAATTTCATACGACCAAGAATCTACTTTGCGATTAATAATAAAGTTATCAATCCGTGAAATGAGTTTTATTTCTGAGGGCATTAATTCATCGTCGATAGATATTGTTTTCTGACTATAGTTGGAATGTAGATACATATAAAATGGTGCAATAAAATCTTGGAAGAAAAGACGTGCTTTTCCAAAAATCTGATTGGCAGGAATCTGATCTGTAATTTCCATATCTTTATAAAAACCAGTCTGAATTTTAAAGAAAGATAGATAAAAATGGAAGAGTACGGCTTTCTTGTCTCCTACATAATTCTTAAAATATAATAAATTACTATCGCTGTAAAAATAAGCGTAGGATTCTGTTTTTGCACAATAGATATAGTTATTATTGTAGGTGTCGGCTTTAACCTCCCAGGTAAGAGTTTCTTTTCTTCCTTGCTTATCTATCTCAAATTGAAGCTGTTGACCAGGAATGAAATGTAAAGCATTTTGAAGCAGAGCATTGCTTTGGATATTCCCAATCTTCTGGTCTTTAAATGGTTTATCAAAAAGGTGCAATTCATAATCGCCATTTTGTTTTTGAGAAATATAACGAGCAAAAGGATAATCAAGTGTTTTGGAACCTATATATGGCGTGGCTTGAATTTGAAAATGTAAGTGAGGGTATGGCGATCGTCCAGAATTTCCCACTTTAGCAATGACTTGCCCTTTACGTACAAAATCACCCGCTTTTACAAGTATCGTTCCGTCTTTTAAATGACTTAATTGGGAAAAGAGATAATCGACATGTTTTATAACGATGGAATTCCCCCAATTATTCACTAAATTCATATCGCCAATAATATTATCAGCGATACCACTAATTACTTCCTGAATAAAACCGTCCGCTGGCGCCAAAACATTTTTTTCGTAGCAGTAATAATCCTCAGGATAATCGCCATCATTTTTGTATTCCAGATTTTTTCTGTCGCGGATAACAAAATCCCAAGCATGTTTCCATTCTCCACGATGTGTAAATTCGCCATCGTGACCTTGACTAATATCCCACATTCCGGTTATGGGTAGAGCAAGAGAATGGTATTGTAATTCTCCAAATCTGCGACTGGCATTTCTATAAAAATACAGGTTCTTTTCCGGCGAATAATGTTGAATGACAACCTCTTTTAAGCCTGATTTTTTAGGGAGTCTTAACTTAATGCTGTATAAAAATACAATAACAATAAAGTTAAATGGAAATGCATAAATGGAGAGTTGGAATTTAGAAAAAATCTCCATCGATGCCAAGGTAATAAGTACCACCAAAGGCAGAATAATTACAGTCCATAAATAGCTGTGTTTATTGGGAACTAAAAAGAAACCTCCCAAAGCCATAGATGTTAGAATAAAGTTAAATCCTATATAAGTATAGCTTAATTCGTTTAAGTCGGCTCCAATGAAGGAGTAAAAATAATAGGCGGTATAAAATCCAATTATAGATAAGCTAAGTGCAATTCTTGAATAGATTAGAATTCCTATTGAAATTATAATGCCGGCAAAAATATTGTATTGAAAAAAGATTGCCCCTAAGGATAAGAAATAAACTTTTAAGGAGTAAACAAAGGGGACTTCGTTCCACCAATTATAAATATCTACTAAATCTTTTCCTCCAAGACCATAAATGCTATTTACAAAATATATAGAACGATCGCTTAACCAAATATTTAGAAAAGAAGAGCCCGATAAATCGATAGTCCATATACCAATAAGGAAAGGAATACTTAAAAAAGGAAGTGTGTATTTTCCTAACCAAGCTTCGAAACTGACATTAAGAAAAAGTATGAATAAAGAAACGGCTACGATAATTGAGAATAACTCTATGCTGGGTTGAAAATAAAGTCCAATCCCTAAGCCTGTTAGCAAACCATTGTAAGCATAAGTTCCCTTTTTTATTTTATAATGATCGAAACCTAAAGCATAGGCAAATCCATTGGAAGCAATTGCAGCTAATAGTCCTCCTAATCCCGACCAAACATCAAAGAAACTGACAATGAAAAGTAATATGCCAAATATCTTATTATTCGAAAAGAAGATTTGCGAATAACTGTTTAGTATTCCGTTTAAAAGATCTTTTATGTCGATTTTTGTTTTCAATTTTAGATAGAATATTTTTTACGGTATTGAGACCAAAGGTACGTTAAAACACTTGATATTATGATGATGTTGAAAATCCAGAAAGCCCATTCTCCAATGTCTTGAGTTTTATATAATGCTGTACCCAGATTCCCAATAATCAACCACTGAAAAACATAGATTGCGGTTACATTTTTTCCTAAAAACTGAAAGTAAATGAAGAAAATGGTGTTCTCCGCAACTTTGTTCAACAGAAAAAGAGTGTATACCCAGAACATTACAAAAGCGGTGCTCCACAAAAAGAATAAAAAATTATGATGATAATATTCCGCTAAATTAGTTGAGGTGTTTATCCCAAAGTTTGCTGTGAGCAATAATAATACACCAAGTAATCCTAATGAAATTTTACTCCAGATACTTTTAGTAAAAGCTTCGATATTGATTCTATCAGCCATTATTTTAAAGCCGTAACCCAAAAGGGGATAGGCCAACCAAGGGATTAATGGGAAGTAGGACCAAGATGTTCCTCCAACAAGAAACGCTAAAATATATCTCAAAGAATGATTCTCAAACTGAAGAGGATCAAACAATTGAGATAGAGCTGCTATTGCGACAGCAAGAATAAAATAAACCCAATATTTATTTGTAGCTAATTTTTGAAATAAAGCTAAACTCATTAAACTCAATCCAGCTAAAGGTAAAATATCGACTCCAAAAATATAATGCCAAGGATTTATTTCCCATCCTTTAAAAATGATATTGAAGAGCAAATGGGCGTTAAGACCAATATTTAGAACGATGCCTCCCAAAAACAGGCGAATTCCACGTTTGGTCATATCAGCTGAATTCTTTTTTCCAAAGGCTAAAAAATAGCCCATTATCACCATAAAAACAGGAGCGGCTGGAATTCCTCCTAAGAAAAGGGAGGTGATACCCAAGCTGCCATTAAAGATTTCCTCTTTGGTAAAAAGCTCCATCAGGTGCACTTGTATCATTAAAAGTACAGCAAGGCCTTTTACACTATCAGGGAAATTTAATCGTTTTTTGTTTGCCATAGTTTTGATTAGAAAAGTATTAAAGGGGCTTTCTTTTCTTTGTAATTCTTCGTGCACCTTAGCGGTTCCGTTTTTTTACCACAAAGGCGTACGAAGGATTACAAAATTAACACGAAGGTCTTTTTAGACAGCCTCTTTCATTTTATATAGTTTATTTTAGATATTCCGGAATTACTTCAGGAGCAGTAATGCTTTCCATAGTTTCGCGATTACGGATAGTGTGTACTTCGCCTTCGCGATCAATCATAACAACTTTTGGCCGGTAAGTAATAAATTGCATCCATTGTGTCATATTGTAAGCACCTATACGTTTAATTACAATCTGATCACCAATTTTCATAGAAGGAAATTGGATGGCCTCTCGGATAACATCAATATTCATACAAAGTGGGCCGTAGAGTGTTGTATCTTCTGTGTATTTTGAGGACTGCTGAGCAGGAACAACAATATGTTCGTACCAGAATGAGGTAAAGAGCATATTTACTCCTATATCTAAAATAGTTGCTCTTCTGCCGTCTTTTAATCTTTTGTTTCCGATTACGGATCCTAAAAGATAACCTGCATCATCAATTAAAGCACGACCCGTTTCCAAGAATAAAATGGGTAAATGTTCCGGATCGATAGCAGAATTTATTAATGCATTGGTAATGGCTTCGGCATATTCATCAAAAGAAGGACAAGTGTCACTGCCAGGCAAATAAGCACCTTTTAAAGTGTTTTTGGAGGCAAATCCACCACCCATATCAATATACTTAATCTTATGATTGTATTTTCTGTCCAAGCCAATAGCCAAATCAGCTAATACCTTAGCAGCATTTCCATAGCCGTAAGGTGCCATAATATAGGTTCCGATATGGGTATGTAATCCAACTAAATCAAGCTTTTTGCTTAGCATAATGCGGTTTAAGGCATTCCAAGCATCGCCGTTTTCATAATTAAAACCAAATCTGTCCCATTGAGGATAAATGCCATTGTCCATATTTACTCGAATGGCAACTTTTGGTCGTTTGTCGGTTTCATCAGCCAAGCGGATAATCATATACAATTCATCAAAATGGTCGATATGAATTAAAGATGCATTTTCTATGGCTAAGCGTAAGTCTTCTTCTGTTTTATCCGGGCCGTTAAAAATAATTTGATTTCCGGGAACGCCGTTATTTAATGCTTTCTGATATTCAAAACCGGAAACAACTTCTGCCCAAGAACCCATTTTATGAAAGGTTCGGCAAACGGCATCAATATAATTTGTTTTATAAGACCAAGCAAATTGAACTTTGGGGTAGCGTGTGCTAAATGCCTGATATGCATCCTGATAGGTGTCGTGCATTGTTTTTTCAGAGATAACGAATACAGGCGAACCATGCTCAGCAATAATATCTTTAACAGCTACATTATCTATTTCTGTAATGGGTGTTAGTTGGTTTCCCATTCCAAATTTATCTGGAACTCCGGCATTTATTTTGGTAATTATAGGTCTTTCAAAGAATTTCTTTTCCATGATATTAAGTTTTAATCTTATTTGTGAATATTATCAAGTTCCCCCGTCATCGAAAGTTTTTCGAATTGAGAGATATCACCAATCATATCGTATGAATAGCGAACAAACATCGTTCCTGTACTATAGCTGCTCATGGGCTCTACTTTTTCGCCCATGGCAAGTTTAATTAATGCTTCGGGTATATTTTGACCGGCACCAACAGCAAGATAAACCCAAGCAGGAATACGAGGATTAATTTCTATCATATAATATTTATTATCGTTGGTACGTATCATTTCCAGTTCCATTCCTCCGCGCCATTTTGTATTTTCTATAAGCTTATGAGTCAGATCCAACATTTTTTCATCTTTTATGGTAATTCCACCCCAAGCCTTACCTTTATCGGTAATAAATTGTTTACGCATAGGAACTGCACCAATAGTATTTCCTTCACCATCGCCAAGAGCAACTACATTGACTTCTGTTCCTTTAATAAATTCTTGTACAATAATGGGTAATCCCCATTTGGCACTAATTTTATTAAAATGTGTTGTTAGTTGTTCTTCGTTATATGCAATATTTGCATCGTAGAATTTTCCTTTTACTAAAACAGGAAATTCATATTCTTTTTTTAGTTTGTGAATGTCGGAAACGCTTGTGATATTTGTGCTTTTAGGAACATCAATATTGTACTTTTTTCCAAATTTTGGGAGTACTGCTTTTTGTCGTTCCTCAAACTGTTCTATGGTTGGTAAAAAGGTTTTGATTCCCATTTCCAATAAACGCTTTTCGGCTTTCATAAAAGTGTATAATTCAGCATCGAAATTAGGAATTAATACATCTATATTTTCTTTTTCGTTGATGTATCTAATGCGTTCTATGAGTAGATCAGCACCACCGGAAGGATAGGGAATCTGGTAGGTTTTGTCCACCATATTTTCCATATAAATTCCAGGCTCAAGGTTTTCGTATGCCAATCCAATAATGCGGACATCAAATTCCTTTGACTCACGAAGACTTCGGATAACCGGAATTCCCGGTCCCGGATTATCAGTATTGTTTAAACCAGTTACGGCTATTGTTAGTTGTTTAATCATCTTTCAATCAGATTGAATTGATTAAGAATACTGATAAAATCGAAATAAGCAGATTCAAAAGTGCCTTGACTTACATCATAATTTTCGAGGAAGTGAGCCACTATCTCTTCTTGAGTTTTACCTTCATTCATCAGTTTTAAAATATCTGCACCTACAGGATTTAAAGAGTAGGTTTCTCCTGTGCCTGCGTCGAATACAAAACCCGATTCGCTAATGGCTATATTGTTTTTTAATTTCATCTTAAAATAATTTTGTTAAAGGTTAGAAAGAACTTGTATGAGAAGTTCCCATCTGTATTTATAAATATCGAACATGCTTGATTCATAAGATTGAATTTTTACTCTTTTTCAACAATACAAAAGTGCACCCATTTTTTAAGGCAGGTGTTATATAATTTTGTGTTTTTGTAATAAAATTATACTGTTTTCTAATGAAATTTGGTTGAAAATGTATGAAATTTAGTTTTGCTATAGTTACCGAGTCTATCTTTTGTGCAATTCTCTATATAAAAGTATCGTTTGAGAGAATAGTATTGAAATAAGAATTATCCTTTTTAAAGAAAGTAGAGCCATTCATGGGACTCGAACCCACGACCTGCTCATTACGAATGAGCTGCTCTACCAGCTGAGCTAAAATGGCTTTTTTTTGATTTGCAATTTTAATCCATTTATTTGAGAAAACGAATATTTATCTTTTCTAAAATGGAATTTTTTTAAGGGATAGATTTTTCGTTAATATCACGCAAAGGTGCGGAGACGCCAAGAAAAAGTGCTTGTTAATTATTTAGGTGCGTTTTTACTGGTAAAATTACCTTAGACTTATAAAAAAAAGTAAATTAATATAAGTAAACCTTTGCGACTCAGGGTATTTGCGAGATATTAAATCACACAAAGACACTGACACACATAAATAAGCTCATCTATTTCGATAGCGATTGTTAAATCTTTATGTTAGCCTATAAGATCTGTCCGAAAAATATAGCATTTGCAAAAACCTTATTAGAGCCATACCAAAAACCTCTGAAATTAGTATTGTCTAAAATGGAGATTACATTTCCTCTCCCAACACGATTGGTAATAATGAATGGAGCATTCTTGATTCGCTCTACATTTTCTATAGAACTGTAACCGCTTTTTAAGGGCGAAGAAGTGTAACGGAAAGGAGCATTATATTTATTCTCTGGCAATTTGGCTACACTTGTCCCTGATTTAAATACAGGTAAAGTATTTCCGTTTAAACCGTAAGCTAAAGGATGAGAAGGATCAAAAGTAACTTCAAAAATAGCACCGCTAATTTGCTGAACATTTGCATCGGCTCTGCGGTTTGCATATCTTGGAATGCCTTCAATTTCAAGTTTTACATCATCTTTGAATTGAATATCTAGCTTTAAATTTTTAGCCGCCCAATGAGCTGCACTTTTGTAAGTAATTAGATTTCCACCATTTTTAAGCCATTGTTGTAGCTTTTCAATGCCCGCTTTCCCAAGCGCATCGAAAGAACCTCCAGGGAGAACAATGGTAGTATATTTTGCTAAATCAACTCTACCTGCTTTATCTTGTTCAACCAAAGTAATGGGCATATTGTAGCGCTGATCAAATAAATGCCAAACTTCACCTGCATCCCTGCTGCTCGCTCTTCCATCAACAAACATCAATACTTTGGGCTTTTCTAATACAGCAAAGCTGCTACTACCAATATCAATTCCGCTAGGCGTTAAACTTGTCGATAAACCGTAAATATCAATCCCCGTTTCTTTTGCTAAACGACTCATGCATTTTGCTAAGTCATTTTTTACTAGTGGTTGATTATTTGTTGGAATAAGAATGGTTCCGAAACCAAATTCTTCATTAAGTTCATCAGCGGTATAGCTAAATTCATTTTTGGCCACTTTAGTTCTTAATCCCTTTGCTTGGATAGCCGCCAATAATTTAGGCGCATAATAATCGTCCCAGCGGAAAGCATAAGCTACCGCTTTCTCGCTACCTAAAATCTCGCCTTCTTTTTTATCGATACTTGCTAATTCTTCGGTTTTTGGTAGAACCATTTTCTTGCTACGCTTTATTTCTGCATTAGGCATATTAAAAGAATAGAAGAAATTCCAGGTGGATACATCATAAAATGTTTTGTCTTCGAAAGAGTTGCTTTTTTCAAACATCGATTTTATCAAGCGGTAATTCTTTTGTGTAGCAGTAATAAAATAGCTATTCCCTTTTTCAAAGGTTTTGCCATTTATTCTATAATTATCTGTAAGTTGCTTAACTTCAATCGCATGAATATTGAGGATGTTTAAAAATTCATAGGTTTTTCCTAAATCCTTCGAATCGCCAAAAACCCAACCTGCAATAGGATCTTTTCTGGCTTCATTTAAAGCAGAGGTATAGAATTCTTTTTGATAATCGAGTAGGGGTTTTCTTAAGTTTAAGCCAGCTTCTAAAGTCGATAATGTAACTGTAAACTGGTTACGAATAGCAAAAGGGAAAGTCAGTATACCATTGTTAGTTTTGCGCATAAAACCTCGAACACTAGCCTGTTCAAATAAAATACCAATGCCTGAATTGATATCAGGATAGGAAGATCCTTTACCAAAATAATAATCGTCAAATAACTCCTCGCTAAAATAGAGCGAACCAATCTGATCTAGATTCTTGGCATGGTAAGTGGCAATTTTTTTGATTAGTTCGTAGTTTTTATGCGGTGTTAAAGGATTGTTTCTGCTGGGTACGCCTGGCTGAAAAAAGAAAGTAGAATTAGAACCCATTTCGTGATGGTCGGTGACGATATTGGGCTTCCATTCTTGCAGCTTGGCTACATATCCACGACTTTCAGGATTAGTCAACAATAAATAATCGCGATTCATATCAAACCAATAATGGTTGGTTCTGCCGCCAGGATACACCTCATTAAAAATTTGTGAATTAGGATCTGTTAAATCGGCATAACTTTTATGTGTATTTGCCCAATTGGCAAAACGATTCATACCGTCGGGATTCAATGCTGGATCAACGATAATAACGGTATTTTCAAGCAATTCTTTCATTGCAGTGCTTCTGCCAGCGGCGAGATGATAGGCGGTTAGCAAAGATGAATTTGCTCCACTAGCTTCGTTACCGTGTATGGTATATCCCAATAAGACAACCAAAGGCATATTCTCTGTATTTATCTCTCCAGATCCGTCGGATGACGGAGAAGGATCGCTAAGCTTTTGATGCTCAGCTTTTATTTCATCCAAACGGGCTAAATTCTCAGGCGAAGAGAAAATTAAATGTACCAATGGGCGGTTTTCGTAAGAACGAGCATATTCTACCAAGATGGCTCTGTCGCTAGATTCTGCAATAGTTTCCATATATTTTATAAGCTGATCGTGACTCACCATCCAATCGCCAACTTCATAACCTAAAACTTGTTTAGGCGTTGGGATATTGATATCGTAATTTACATCTTTAGGTAAATAATAATTTAGATCGGTTTGTGCAACACCGACGTTAACAGTCATAAATAGACCGAGTAAAGCAAATAGGTTTTTCATGGGTATGTTTGTTTTGATTTGTGAAAGTATTAAATTTTCCGAATTTAGGAGCAAAATTTAGCTTATTTATAAATGATTTTAAATAGCGAGATAGAAAAGACTTGAAAAGTAGAATGCTTATTTTAGAGCTTTTCATAGCATCCAGAATATTTCTGCAAAAAAAAACGAAATCACATATTAAAAGAATTGAATATCTTTTTTTAATAATTAGAGATAAGTAGCTTTTAGGATTGCTGTTGTTAAAAAACACTAAATAAATCAGCGATAATCAGCGTAATCAGCGGGAAAAAATAACTTGAGGAAACATCCCGCAGATTTCGCAGATATACACAGATGGAATTTGAATGTAAAATAGGTGCTAGTAAAGTGCGATTTTTATTTAACTGTAACTATTTCATTTTTTTTTCATAACTTTGGGAGGCGTATAACATATCCTGATAGATATCAGGATTATTTAAAATATACTACCACGGGAGAATCCCGATTATGTTTGGGAGCGGTTAGATTTTGTAGAAGGGTTGTAAATTATTGCTTTTAAACTAAGTATATCCTGATATAATTTGGGATATGGTTATAAGTTAGATATTAATTAGTTGCCAGTAATTTAAAAAGATGACAGCATATTTAGATAATAATATATTTATTGATATTGAGAGTGGATATTACTTGTTGTCAGATATTATGAGACAGATTGATAATAATAGTCCAAAAATCTTTTATTCTGCATCACATTTACAAGAAGCAAACGAAATAACTGGTAGCAATTCAATTGAACGTACAAA